>JAUMXZ010000005.1 GCA_030528905.1 Clostridia bacterium
GTTTTGACTTTCATTTTGGTATTACCCATATATTTTCTTTATAAACACGACCAAACTAAGGATTTAATTGATAACTCCTATAAACTTTTAGGTAAATTCGGTTTTATGATTGCGGCCTTTTATTCTATTTATTTTTTATGTGTGTGTATATATAATTTTACATTTTACAATAATTATATCTCAAACATAATGGCTCCAAAGGTGTCTCTTGTTTTAATAAGCGTTTCAATCATCGCCTGTGCGCTTTACGGAGCATTTA
Source organism: Clostridia bacterium (assembly GCA_030528905.1). GTDB lineage: Bacteria > Bacillota > Clostridia > Oscillospirales > Acutalibacteraceae > JAUMXZ01. The sequence goes on from JAUMXZ010000005.1 coordinate 260, forward strand.
AAGGTATCACAGGAATTGCGCAGACATCAACAATAGTGTTTATCCTTTTTGTTGCCGGAACATTGTTTTTGATCTGTTCTCAGATGCCTTTAGTAAAAGACTATAACTTTACTCCTTTCTTCTACAGCGGCACTGAGACCTTTTTCACAGAAGCCCAAATTATGCTCAGCCACTGTCCTTGTATTGCGCTGATCGGGATGCTGTTTCCACTTGTAAAAGGTGATATGAAGAAGGGTATATTTTTGTGGAACAGCGGTGTGTTTTTAACTCTTATCTTGCTGACTTTTGTTATGGTAGGATCTTTGGGCGATTATATTAAGACACAGATGTTCCCGTTTTATTCTATGTCTGCTATTGCCGGTATAGGAATATTTAAGCGTATGGACTCTTTGTATATAGCTCTTTGGACAAGCGGACTTTTTATTAAAATATCTCTGTTTCTCTACGCTTTTACAATCTGCATAGAAAAATTTCTTGGCAGAAAAAAAGCAAAAATTGCACTCTTTATCGGTTCTGCTTTAGTTTGTGTTATATCTCTTTTTATAAGCTTTAAAAGTGATATATATTTCTTTTTACAAAACAGTATATCTGTAACTGTTTTTACCTTGACTGCAACAACCTTTATTCCTCTTGTTCTTCTTGTTTTGAGTAAATTTAAAAAAAGGAGTGTTTCTTCATCAAAACTATAAAATATATATGTTTTCTTATTTTATCATCAGTTTTGTTTGTAGCTCTTTTCAGCGGTTGTTCCGGAGAAAACAAGCTTCACGAAAAAATTATTATAAAGGGAGTCGGTGTTGATTTATATGACGGGAATATAGAAGTAACTATGCACGTTTTTGATTCTGAAAATTCTGTTTCTGACGGCAAGGGGAAAATAATCGTTATCAGTTCAACCGGCAAGACAGTTCTTGATGCTTTTAATAATCTCTCAAAGAAAACAGGCAAAGAGCCTCTTTATTCACAAAATTTAGTCTTGATTATAGGTAAAGAATGTGCCCAAAACGGTATAAATGCTATAATGGACTTTTTTATACGCTATTATGAAGTAAGACCGTCTGTTTCGGTTTTCGTTTCAGATACAACTGCTAAAGATATATTAAAATGCCGCTATGACGGTTTTCTTATCACCTGTGAAGAAATAAGCGCACTTAGCTTTATGGGTGATTTTAATGCAAGTGGAAAATCTGCTGATGTAACAGAAGTAGTAAATGATCTTTGCGGCGATATAACCGACCCTGCTGTAATGGCATTAAAAGTAACTGCTGACGAACAGGGGCAACGGCCTGAAACTTCAGGAACTGCAATATTTAACAAAGATAAACTTGCAGGCTTTTTAAATACTTCTGAAAGCAAAGGATTTATGCTGCTCAAAGGAAATATAAAGGGCGGTACATTTGTTTTAGATCTAAACAACTCTTTGGGAACTGCCACTATTACCTTTAATGATGTTACTGCAGAGTATTCTTTTGACACTTCTGAAGAAAAATTAAAAATTAAAATTGATATATTCGCTCAGCTTAATTTATATGCACTTGATAACTCAGAACAACGGCATCTTCCTAACACTCATATTGACTATATAGAGGAATTATCAAACATTAAATTAAAAGAGTATGCTGTTTGTGCTATAGAAAAGAGTGTCAAAGAATATAACAGTGATAGCTTGAACTTAGGCAAAAGACTTCGACTGTACGAAACAGACTATTTTAAAGAAATACAAAATAATCACAGAAGCTGTTTATCAAGTGCAGTATATGAAATAAATGTTCAGAGTCAAATAAAAAATATCGGTCAGGAAATGGGCCCTTAATATAACTATCGCTTACCTTTTTCTCAAATTAAATCTGCTGTTTTTATGCTTTTTATGTCGTTGAAAATAACTCTTTACTTTGAATGTTAGTGTATGATATACTTACTGGTGAGAAAATTTTTTAATTTTCGTTCACAAACAGTTTTTATATCATTTAAAAGATATTTACACAATCATTGATTTCTGTTAACTTTCATAATATAAAATCATACAAGTAAATGTGGTAATTACATTCTGTGTTTTATTTGCATTTGTATGTAATTGTTCTGCACTTTCGATATTTTAACAGTTAGGAGATATTTTATGTTTAATGACGAAAAAAATAACAATTTAGATAACAATGTTGATAACAAGAAAGATCAAAATAGGTTATCTGACAAAAACAGTAATGATGATTATTTCTCAAATTACTTCAGTAGCGTTTCTGCAAACGATGTTCCCTTTGAGAATCAAAGCAACAGCACCAAAAACCTGAACGATAGCTTTGAAAATTCAGATTTTGAAAATTCCTACAATGAAAATTCAGAAGAAACCGAAAATGATGACGCTAATCCGATAGCTCTTCCGGGTAGTATTAAGGATAGTTATTATTCTGAGTCTTCAGACAAAACTCAAGCTGACTCTGACAAGTCAGCTCAAGACGGTTCTCAGTCTTTTAATTACAATTCTTCAAATGAACCAAAAAGCCAAACCCCACCTCCATCTTCCCCTTACACCTACGGCACAGCAAAAGATAGCTCTGGGAACAATTCTGCTAAAAGCAAAAAGAATAAAGACGGATATGTTTCAAAAAAATCCGGCATTGTAATACTTCTTGTCTGTGTTGCTGCTGCCTTTATTTTCGGATTCGGCGGCGGTATAATAGGAGGTATGATAGCACGTTCTTCAGGCGGTGTGAACATACAAACAGCTGCTTCTAATAATTCTGCTTCAAGCAGCTCGGTTGAATATACCGGTGAAACTTTATCTATTCAGGAAGTTGCAAGCTATGCTGCCGATTCTGTTGTGGAAATTACTACAGAAGTCGTTCAGCACGGTTCGTTTATGCAGGACTATGTCGCTGAAGGTGCCGGAAGCGGAGTTATTATTTCTGCTGACGGATATATAATCACCAATAACCACGTAATCTCCGGTGCTTCAAACATCATTGTAAGACTTAAAAACGGAACTTCATATACTGCGACTCTTATAGGTACTGACAGTGATTATGATGTTGCTTTGTTAAAGGTAGATGCTCAGGATTTAAAACCTGTTGTTTTCGGAGATTCCTCTGACCTTTATGTCGGCCAGGACACTGTTGCTATAGGCAACCCTCTTGGCGAACTTGGCGGAACTGTTACAAGAGGTATTATAAGTGCTTTGGACAGATCCCTTACTATTGACGGTATGACAATGTCAGTATTACAAACAGATGCCTCTATCAATCCGGGAAATTCAGGCGGTGGTTTATTTAATTCTAAAGGCGAGCTAATCGGTCTTGTTTTTGCAAAATCAAGCGGAACTGATATCGAAGGCTTAGGCTTTGCTATCCCTTCAAATATAGTAAAAACCATTGTCGAGGATCTGTCTAATCACGGCTATGTAAAAGGTAAACCTTCTATGGGTGTAACTTTAATAGATATAACAAGTACATCAAAGGCAAGACAATATGGTGTTTCTCAGCTTGGTGTTTATATATATTCTGTAAATGAAGGTTCTGCTGCACAGGCCGCAGGCTTAGCTAAAGGAGATTGCATCACCGCTGTTGATAATGTAGTCATTTCTTCTTCTGCTGAGGTTCAGCAGGCTGTTAAGTCTAAAAATGTTGGCGATACCGTAACTGTGACTGTTCTCAGAAACGGAAAAACAATCGATCTGCCGGTTACATTACAGGAATTGACCCCGGAACAGGCCGCTTCTCAGGCTTCTTCAGTTCCAGAACCGGAACCGGACTCATATGAAGAATATTGGGATATAGACGACTTCTTTAACGAGTTCTTCGGCTACTGATTTTAAATTTAAAACTGTTCATATACAAGAAATAAGAGATAGGCTTGGTGTCTATCTCTTATTTGTGATTATAAAAAGGAGGTATTAACTTGTTTGTAGATAAAGTAAAAATATTTGTTAAGGCCGGAAACGGCGGAGATGGTGGGGTATCTTTTCACAGAGAAAAATATGTCGCAGCCGGCGGCCCTGATGGTGGAGACGGAGGTAAAGGCGGAGATGTAGTCTTTATTGCTGATGATAACCTTAGCACTCTTATTGATTTCAGATACAAAAAAAAGTATAAGGCTGAAAATGGAGAAAACGGTAAAAAAGGTCGCTGTACCGGAAAAAGCGGGAAAGATTTGTTAATAAAAGTCCCCAAAGGTACCGTTGTAAGAGAAGCTCAATCCGGTAAAATAATAGCAGATATATCTAATGACAGCAAAAAGATAATAGCCAAAGGCGGAAATGGCGGCTGGGGTAATCAACATTTTGCAAGCTCTACAAGACAGGCTCCCAGGTTCTCAAAAAGCGGTTTTGAGGGCGAAAGCTATGAGCTTTTACTTGAACTTAAACTTCTTGCCGATGTCGGTGTAATAGGCTATCCAAATGTTGGCAAGTCTACGCTAATTTCCGTTATAAGCAAGGCAAAGCCCGAAATAGCTAACTATCATTTTACAACCATTACACCCGTTTTAGGCGTAGTGCAAAACGACGGCAGAAATCCTTTTGTTATTGCTGATATTCCCGGTCTTATCGAAGGTGCAAGCGACGGCTTAGGCTTAGGCCACCAGTTTTTAAGACATATCGAACGCTGCAGGCTGCTTCTTCATATGGTAGATGTGTCCGGAAGCGAAGGCCGGGACCCTATTAAAGATTTTGAAACCATAAACAAAGAGCTTTATAACTTTAATAAAGAACTTACAAATCAAAAAATGATAGTTGTAGCAAATAAATGTGATTTGGCAACAGACGATCAAATAGAAAATTTTGAAAAATATATAAGGGATAAGGGCTTTGACTTCTTCCCTATAATGGCACCTATTAACTATCAGGTTGAGCCTATGCTTGATAAAATATATGAGGAATTATCAAAATTACCACCTATAAAAAGATTTGATGAGGACTTTTTCAAAACCGAAGAAGTTTTCTATGACGATAAAAAAGATCAAACTGTATCTGTCAGAAAAGAAAATGATATTTATTATGTCGATGCTCCGTGGCTTAAAAGAATTTTAAAAACCATAGACTTCGATGATTTCGAGTCTTTACAATATTTCCAGAAACTAATGCAGAAAAAAGGTATCATTGACGCTCTTTATAATGCCGGTATTCAGGAGGGCGATACTGTAAATATATATGAACTTGAATTTGATTTCATTAACTAAAATTACGTCAAAAAGTGTTATAAAAATTTATATGTCTTTAATAAAAAAACCTTGCATTTGATTGTTTTGTGTGATATAATGTGCGGAGCATTGTTGTTATCCTGCGTGTTTTGGATATCTGACAGGTGCTATTTAAAGTGGATGTTCCTCTGGACTTTGCTGTTTTATGAACATCTGGAGAATTATTTAAGGAGGATTTTTAAATGGATGCTTTAAACTTAATTACAGCAAATTCTGTTAAAAAAGATTTGCCTAAGTTTTCAATCGGAGATACTGTTAAGGTATCTGTAAAAATTAAAGAGGGCGAGAGAGAGAGAATTCAGGTCTTTGAAGGTACTGTAATCGCTAAAAAAGGCAGCGGTACTTCAAGTACATTTACTGTAAGACGCCTCACTCACGGTGTTGGAGTCGAAAGAGTTTTCCCTATCCACTCACCGAATGTAGCAGATGTTAAGATCGTTAGAGAGGGTAAAGTACGCAGAAGCAAGTTGTATTATTTGCGTGATAGAGTAGGTAAGGCTGCTAAGGTAAAAAGCAAGATTCGTTAATTGCACAAAAGGAGTCTTTTAAGACTCCTTTTTTAATATTCTTGTAAAAGAGAGGTCTTTTAGATGAATAACAAAAAAAATAATTCAAATGAAGTCAAAGCTGTATTCTTTGAATGGATCGAGGCTCTTGTAACCTCTATAGTAATAGTTGTACTGCTTTTTACTCTGTTTTTAAGAGTTGTTAATATAAGCGGTTCTTCTATGGAAAATACACTTCATAATAACGATAAGGTAATACTGACAAACTTTATGTATGAGAACCCTTCTGCAGGAGATATTGTCGTAGTCTCAAAAGCTCAGAACCTTAATGAGCCTATAATCAAAAGAGTCATCGCTGTGGAGGGTCAGACTGTCGATATAAACTTTACAACCGGTAATGTTTCAATAGATAACAAGGTGATAAAAGAGCCCTATATAAAAAATGCTACTGTAAATAACGAGGGTATGCAATTCCCTGTTACGGTCCCTGAAGGTCATATCTTTGTGCTTGGAGATAACAGAATGAATTCAAAAGACAGCAGATCCCCTCAGATAGGTATGATAGATACCCGAAATGTTGTCGGAAAAGCCCTTTTCGTCATCTTCCCATTTGATCGAATCGGAGGCTTGAGTTAGTGTTGGATGCAATAAATATACATTGGTTCCCGGGACATATGACCCGGGCAAACAGAAAAATGCAGCAATCACTCAAGTTGGTTGACTGTGTTGCTGAAATTATAGACGCAAGAATACCTATAAGCAGCCGAAACCCCGAACTGATAAAAATGACTCAAAATAAACCTAAGCTTCTGCTCTTTAACAAAACCGACATTGCCGACCCTTTGCAAAACTCCTCCTGGATTACATACTATAAAAACAAAGGCTTTAATATTCTTAGTATTGATGCCAAAACCGGTAAGGGACTTAATAAGTTTTCTTCCGCTTTGAGGGTTTCCCTGAAAGATAAAATACAACAATGGGAAAAAAAGGGTATGGGCTTGCGAAAAATAAGAGTTATGGTAGTCGGTATTCCAAATGTTGGCAAGTCATCCTGTATTAACAGGCTTGTCGGCAACAAAAAAGCTAAAGTCGAAGACCGACCCGGTGTTACAAGAGGAAACCAATGGTTTTACTTGTCAGGCGGAGTTGAATTGCTTGATACTCCGGGCGTTTTATGGCCTAAAATCAGCGATCAGATTATGGGCGAAAATTTAGCTTTCACCGGTGCAGTAAGAGATCACGTAATAGACATCGAGGGCGTTGCACTCAGATTTATAAATCGAATGGTTTCTTCTTATCCTGATAATCTTTGCCAAAGATATAAGCTTACAAAAGAATTTATAAATACCCATTCCCCGCTTGAAATATTTTACGAAATAGGCAGAAAACGCGGCTTGCTAATCTCCGGCGGAGAAATAGATACACAACGACTGTCCCAGATGCTTTTAGATGAGTTCAGAATGGCAAGACTCGGTCGGATAACACTTGAAAAAGTAGAAGATATAAAAAAATAAGCCCTGTTAAGAAGGTGTGTTTATGTCAGTTATCAATATGTTTGAATATGAAACAGCAGCAAAAAATGAAGGCTACAAAATAGTGTGCGGTGTCGATGAGGCCGGCAGAGGACCTCTTGCGGGACCTGTTTTTGCGGCTGCTGTTGTTCTTGATGAGAATAATCTTATCGAGGGAATAAACGATTCAAAAAAATTAAGCGAGAAAAAAAGAGAGTTGCTTTTTGACGAAATTAAAAATAAAGCGACAGCTTTTAGTATTGCTATGTCAAGTGAAAAAGAAATAGATAATTATAATATACTGCAGGCCACTATGCTTGCTATGAAAAGAGCTGTAGACGGCCTTTTCAATAAACCTGACTTTGTCTTAATAGACGGCAATAAGGCTCCTGACCTAAATATTCCCACTAAGACTGTAGTAAAAGGCGATTCCCTTTCACTCTCTATTGCCGCTGCATCTATACTGGCAAAAGTCAGCAGGGACAGATATATGAAAGATATGGCTAAAATCTATCCTCAATATGCTTTTGAAAAACACAAAGGTTATGGCACAAAGCTACATAGAGAGCTTATCCTTCAATATGGCCCCTGCAGAATACATAGGGAAAGTTTTTTGAAAAATATATTAAAAAAATAAATATGAATAAAGATTCTATCAAAAAAGGAAAACTCGGAGAATTAAAAGCTGAGTTTTTTTTGTTAAAAAAGAATTATAAAATTTTAGAAAAGAATTACCACTCCCCATTCGGAGAAATAGACATAATAGCCAAGGATGATGACTATATTGTATTTATAGAAGTAAAAGCCCGAAAAACAGGTTCCATAGCTTCTCCTTGCTGCTTTGTTACAGCTTCCAAAAAAGCTAAAATCATAAAAACAGCAATGATATTTTTAACAAAATTTAACTCAGATCTGCAGCCGAGATTTGACATCATAGAAGTTATAAACTCCTATGATAAAAGCTACATAAGACATATTAAATCAGCGTTTGATGTGGAGAATGAATATGAGATATTTTGATTTGCACTGTGATACATTATATAAAGCTCTTTCTGAAAACAAAAGCTTAACAAAAAATGATCTTTGTGTGTCTTTTGAGAAAGGGTCTGCTTTTAAGCCGTGGGTACAATGCTTTGCAATATGGATCCCTGATGATTTGCGAGGAGAGAGTGCGTTTAGTTTAGCACAAAAGGCTTATGAGTTTTTCCTTGACCAGATAGCTTTCTCAGACGGTAAGATAACATTGTGTAAAAACAAAACTGATTTGCAAAATATAAAAAACACCAATAGCTGCGGTGCTGTATTTACAATAGAAGGCTCTGCTGCATTAGCCGAAAATTTAGAAAATCTATCTGTTTTCTCTGATATGGGACTTAAAATAATGACTCTTACCTGGAATGAAGATTGTGAATCAGGCAGCGGTATCAGTTCATTTCCCGATTTAGGCTTAACAGACTTTGGCAAACAACTTCTTTTGGAAATGGAAAAGCTTAATATAATTCCGGATATATCTCACGCAAGTTTAAAACTCTTTTATGATGTTGCTGATATATACCCAAAACCTATAATAGCTACACATTCAAACTCCAAAACAATTTGTACCAATAAAAGAAATTTGTCTGATGAACAGTTTAATATAATCAAACAAAAAAACGGCATAATAGGACTGAATTATTACAAAGAGTTTCTTAATAATGACCCACAAAAGGCTTCTGTTTGTGACATACTAAGGCATACAGAGTATTTTCTTTCTCTGGGTGGTGAGGATATTGTTTGTATGGGTTCAGATTTTGACGGCGCTGATATGCCCAAAGATATAAAAGGAATAGAATCAGTATATGATATTGCAAACTGTTTTCTAAGACATAATTACAGTGAAACAATGGTAAATAAAATTTTATTTGATAATGCTTATAACTTTTTTATAAACTCTTTTACAAATTAAAAAGAAAGGACGTTGTTATGTACTATTTAAGCACAAGAAATAATAACATAAAAGTATCGTCTATGCAGGCAATAGCACAGGGTATATCAAAAGATTCCGGTCTTTTCGTCCCTGAACACTTCCCCCGCTATTCTTTTGACACATTAAAAGATTTCTCAAAACTTAATTATACAGATCTCGCGGTAAAAATCTTTGGCGATTTTCTTTCTGATTTTTCATCGGATAGTTTACAGGACTGTGTTAATAAGGCATATACAGCAGATAAATTCGGCACAGATGAACCTGTAAGATGTATCGATCTTGTCAATACAAATGCAAGCATCTTAGAACTTTGGCACGGACCTACCGCTGCATTTAAAGATATGGCTTTGCAAATTCTTCCCCATTTCCTTTCAAATTCTTTGAAAAAAGTTTCAAACGGCAAAACTGCTGTCATCCTGACAGCAACATCCGGCGATACCGGTAAGGCTGCGCTTGAAGGCTTTAAAAATGCCGAAAATATAAAAATTATGGTCTTCTACCCTGAAGACGGTGTCAGCAATATGCAAAAACTGCAAATGCAGACACAAGACGGAGATAATGTCTATGTATGCGCTGTTAAGGGCAATTTTGATGATGTTCAAACAGGCATAAAGAAAATTTTTACAGATTCTGATTGCAACCAAAAACTCAGTCAGAATAATATGATGTTCTCAAGCGCAAATTCTATAAACTGGGGAAGACTTTTACCTCAGGTCATTTATTATTTCTATTCCTACTGCGACTTGATTAGAAAAGGGAAAATAACAAAGGAATCTGAAAAAGTAAATATAGTTGTTCCTACAGGTAATTTCGGTAATATATTATCAGCTTACTATGCCGGAAAAATGGGTCTGCCGATAAATAAATTGATTTGTGCTTCAAACTCAAACAATGTTTTGACAGATTTTATAAATACAGGAATATATAATAAAAATCGTAAGTTCTATATGACAATGTCTCCATCTATGGATATTCTCGTTTCAAGTAACCTTGAGCGACTTATCTATGACTTAACAGATGGCGATGATAAAAAAGTAGCCCGCTGGATGACTGAGTTGTCTGAAAGCGGACAATATGAAGTAGATAAAGAGATAAAAGATAAACTTCAGAACCTCTTCTTTGCCGATTTCTCTACTGAAGAGGATACTAAAAATACAATAAAAACCATATTTGATAAATATAACTACCTAAGTGACACCCATACTGCTGTTGCTTTGGATGTTTATGACAAATATCTTAGTAAGACCGGTGACTATGACACAAACACGATAATAGCTTCAACAGCCAGCCCTTATAAGTTTTCAAAAGATGTTATCCTTGCCCTAAATGAAACAGCGGCAGACGGCTGTTTAGACGACTTTGATATTATCGATAAACTCTCAAAAATCACCAATACGCAAATTGTAAAACCAATCGCTTCTTTAAAAGGTAAAAAACCTGTCTTTAAAGACTCTTGTCAAAAAGAAGCTCTGAAAACAGTAGTTTTAAATAATCTTAATATAAAAGAATAAAGGTGTTTTATATATGTCAATATTTGCTATATCAGACCTGCACCTTTCTTTATCTGCGGATAAACCTATGGATGTGTTTTGCGGTTGGGATAATTATGTGGATAAAATAGAAAAAAACTGGAGAAAAGTTGTATCAGATGATGACTTTGTCGTCATAGCCGGAGATATTTCGTGGGCTCTTAAACTTGAGCAAACTTATGCTGATATGAAATTCTTAAACGATCTTCCCGGCACAAAAATATTAGTTAAGGGTAATCACGACTTCTGGTGGAATACAAAGGCAAAAGTCGAAAAATATTTTTTTGAAAATGGCTTTCATTCTCTGAAACTGCTCTTTAACAATAGCTTTGAAGTCCATAATGAAGCTATTTGCGGCAGTCGCGGTTGGCTTGCGGATTGTAAGGAAGATTTTGATAAAAAAATATTAAACCGCGAACTCGGCAGAGTAGAACGCTCTATACAAAGCGGTCTTAAAATCAAAAAAAATCCTATCGTCTTTCTCCATTACCCACCAATATATGACTCCTTTGAGTGCGAAGAAATGATACAACTGCTAAATAAGTATAATATAAAAAATTGTTACTACGGCCATATACACGGAAAAAACAGCACAAGTAAAGCCGTAAACGGAAACTATTACGGCATAAACTTTAAACTTATATCCTGCGATAGCCTGGATTTCAGACCTATCGTGATTAAATAATTGTCTTTTAGTGCCTGTTTTTGGCACATTTGGTATAAAAAAAGTTTTTTATGTATGGAATGTTTATAAAAAATATGTTATAATTCAATGTAATGTTTAAAATTTCAGGAGGAATAAATAAAATGAGTTTAAAATCAACAAAGGAAATAGAAGTAAATAAATATGAATTAACAATAGAAGTAGATGCTCAGACTTTTGAGGAAGGCTTGAAAAAAGCTTACCTCAAAGAAAATAAAAAAATCACTGTGCCGGGCTTCAGAAAAGGTAAGGCTCCGAGAAAATTTGTCGAGCAATATTACGGTAAGGCTGTTTTTTATGATGAGGCTGTAGAACAAACATATTCAAAGGCTTTAAACGATGCTATAGCTGAAAGCGGCCTTAATGTAATCCCTAATTCTATCGACCTTAAACTTGGCAACATAGATGAAAACGGATATTCTTTTACCGCTACTTTGTTTACATATCCTAATGTAAATATCGCAAACTATAAGGGTATAGAAGTTGAGACTAAATCAGACGAAGTAACTGATGAAGATCTCAATAAGGCAATAGATGAAGCAAGAGAAAAAGTTTCAAGATTTATCTCAATCGAAGACAGAGCTGCTCAAAAAGATGACATCGCTGTTATTGATTTCAAAGGCTTTGTTGACGGCGAGGCTTTTGAAGGCGGTCAGGGCGAGGGCTATTCTTTGACACTTGGCTCTAATCAGTTTATCCCGGGCTTTGAAGATCAAGTAATCGGACATAATGTTTCAGATGAGTTCGATGTCAATGTCACCTTCCCTGAGGATTACTTTAATGAGGATCTTAAAGGTAAAGATGCAAAATTTGAAGTTGTTATCCACGAGCTGAAGAAAAAAGAACTTCCTGAGTTCGATGATGAATTTGTTAAAGATATAAGCGACTTTGATACAGTTGATGAGTATAAAAAAGATTTGGAAGAAAAACTTTCAGAACAAAAGAAAAAAGATGCTCAGGCTTTTATAGATAATCAGGTTTCTGATAAACTTGTAGAGTTAGTAGAGGGAGATATCCCTGAAATTATGATCGAAAATAAAATAGATGATAATTTAAGAGATTTTGAATACAGACTTAAATCACAAGGCTTGGATATCGAAAACTATATGAAGTATACAGGCTTGACAAAAGATGACCTCAGAAAAGGCCTCAGAGATAACTCAGAAAAATTCGTTAAGTTAAGACTTGCTTTAGAGAAAATAGCTGAACTTGAAAATATAGCTGTTGAAGATGAAGATCTCGAAAATGAATACAATAAAATGGCTGAGAATTGGAAAATCGATGCAGAGCAGGTTAAAAACTTCATAAATAAAGAAGACTTATCAAGCGATATCAAAGTGGATAAGGCTTTAAAACTCGTAAAAGATTCAATAATCACAAAATAATTTGAATAAATTATATAAATGTGGGTATTATTCTTATGATTTTAAATTTGACTGGAGGTAAATAAATGAGCTTAGTACCTTATGTTATCGAGCAAACCAGCAGAGGAGAACGTTCTTATGACATATTCTCAAGGTTGTTAAACGATAGAATAATTATGCTCACCGAAGAAGTAAATGATACATCAGCAAGCCTGGTTGTCGCACAGCTTTTGCATTTGGAAGGTCAAGATTCATCCAAAGACATAAGCCTTTATATAAACAGCCCAGGTGGCTCTGTTACAGCCGGACTTTCTATATATGATACAATGCAGTATATTAAGTGCGATGTCTCGACAATCTGTATGGGTATGGCTGCAAGTATGGGTGCTTTTTTACTCGCAGCAGGCACTAAAGGAAAAAGATATGCCCTGCCAAACAGCGATATAATGATCCACCAGCCAAGCGGTGGCGCAAGAGGTCAGGCTACAGATATCCTGATCCACGCTGAACATATCCAAAGAACTAAGAAAAAATTAAACGAAATTTTAGCCCAAAGAACCGGTCAGCCGATCTCCGTTATAGAAAAAGATACCGAGAGAGATAACTTTATGTCGGCACAACAGGCTCTTGATTATGGTCTGATTGATAAGATCCTTTATAAACGTTAAAGAGGGAGAAATTTATTATATGGCTGATAAAAGAGATAATAGTGTGGACAAAATCGTAAGATGTTCATTTTGTTCAAAGCCAAGGGAACTGACTAACAGATTGTTCGCAGGACCGGGTGTTTATATTTGTGATGAGTGTATTAACCTTTGTTACTCTATGATAAACAGCGAGACACCTTTTATTCAGGATGCTGTTTATGATGACACTTATAACGAGCTGCCTAAACCACAGGAAATCAAAGCTTTGCTCGATGAGTATGTTATCGGTCAGGATGATGCTAAAATCGCATTGTCTGTTGCAGTATATAATCACTATAAAAGAATTTTATCCAATCAAAATGATGATGTGGATTTGATTAAAAGTAATATAGTCATATTAGGTCCGACCGGTGTGGGAAAAACATTACTTGCACAAACACTTGCCAAAATTTTAGACGTTCCTTTTGCTATCGCTGATGCCACAACTCTGACTGAAGCCGGCTATGTGGGCGAAGATGTTGAAAATATACTACTAAGACTTGTCCAGGCCGCTGACTATGATATTGAAAAAGCTCAACGAGGAATTATATATATAGATGAAATAGATAAAATTTCACGAAAATCCGAAAACACTTCTATTACAAGAGATGTAAGCGGCGAAGGTGTTCAACAGGCACTACTGAAAATACTTGAGGGCACAGTGTCAAATGTTCCTCCACAAGGCGGAAGAAAACATCCTCAGCAGGAATTTATTCAGGTCGATACCACAAATATACTCTTTATTTGCGGCGGCGCTTTTGACGGGCTTGAAAAAGTTATCAAAAGAAGACTTCACTCTTCTTCCTTAGGCTTCGGCGCTGATATCAAGAGTAAAGAAGAACTTGATAGTACTCAATGGATGCGCGATGCAATACCTCACGATTTGGTTAAATTCGGTCTTATCCCTGAGCTTGTTGGCAGACTTCCGGTTATAACAACTCTTGATAATCTGGATGAGCACTCCCTTATAAGAATTTTAACCGAACCTAAAAATGCAATTACAAAACAATATATAAAGCTTTTTGCTTTAGATGATGTGAAACTTATATTTGATGATTCTGCTCTTAGGGCTATGGCAAAAGAAGCAATAGACAATAATACCGGAGCCAGAGGTTTGAGATCAATTATGGAACGAACCTTAAAACATTTAATGTATAAGGTCCCGTCTGATTACAGAATCGAACAAGTTACCGTAACTGAAGAAACTGTGAAAAATCCAGAGGCTGCAAAAATAGTTTATAACGAAAATAGAGGTCCGATTCGTCTTTCTATGAAAAAAAGTAATCGACAGAAAAAAATAAGTGCCTCTTAATCGGCAGAAGGGCTGCAATATCTTTAAAGGCTGCTAGAGCAAAAGCTTTTTACTGATTGTAGCCCTTCTATTTTATATTTTTATACCAATATCTGTTTTTGTTTTAAACATAAACATACCATTTATAAATAAGAGGTGAATTTTTAATGGGTCAAGAATTTTTTGAAAATGAACTAAAAGTTATGCCTGTCCTGCCTTTAAGAGGTATAGTTCTTTTTCCGGGTAATGTCTTTCACTTCGATGTGGGTAGAGATAAATCTATTGCAGCAATAGAATCCTGTCTTAGAAAAAATCAACAAATACTACTTATAGCACAAAAAGATATAGCTATTGAAGAACCTACTCCAAACGATCTGTGCGAAATCGGAACTGTTGCTGTAGTCAGACAAGTATTGAAAAAATCTGAGTCAGGTATGCGTGTCTTAGTTGAAGGAAAATATAGAGCTAAGGCAGTTGAATATGATAAGCTAACTCCATTCTTTTCAGCTAAAACAATAAAATGTGATGA
The DNA here is from genome assembly GCA_030528905.1 of Clostridia bacterium. Taxonomy (GTDB): domain Bacteria; phylum Bacillota; class Clostridia; order Oscillospirales; family Acutalibacteraceae; genus JAUMXZ01. The sequence goes on from JAUMXZ010000005.1 coordinate 15,535, forward strand.
CTACTATTCTGTAAAAGGTGTGAAAGTAGACGCATTATTCCGACAAACAAAACTCTCTTTCGATGAATACTGCGAATTAGTCCCGAAAACTGCGCCTAATATAGTCTATGATGTAAAATTAGAACAGGACGCAGGTAAACTTGCGGATATAATAGCTTCAAATATCCCGTTTGATTATGAGAAACTTCAGGAAGTTATATGTGAACTTGATATTTCTTTGCGTATTGAAAAAGTATTTATGCTTTTAGTGCGTGAAATTGAACTTCTTAAAATGGAAAATGAAATAAATTTGAAAGTTCAGGAAAATATAGATGAACATCAAAAAGAATATTACCTCAGAGAACAAATTAAGGTTATATCCGAAGAATTAGGCGATAATACAATACAGGAAGAAGCCGAGGAATTTTCTGCAAAGATAAAAGCTCTTGAACTTAATCAGGATATTTCTTCAAAACTTCTCAAAGAGTGCGATACTCTATCTAAAATGCCAAGCGGTTCCCACGATGCAAACGTTTTGAGAAACCATCTCGATATGTGTATAAATTTACCCTGGAATATAGAATCTGAAATACATATTGACTTAAAACAAGCCCGAAAAGTTTTAGATGATGATCACTATGGTCTTGACAAGGTAAAGGATAGAATTATCGAAACATTAGCGGTGAAAAAATTAGCCCCTGATATCAAAGGCCAAATCTTATGCCTTTTGGGGCCTCCGGGTGTTGGTAAAACTTCTATTGCTAAATCTATTGCTAAGGCTATTGGCTGTAAGTACGAAAGAATTGCTCTTGGCGGCATTAAAGATGAGGCTGAGATAAGAGGGCACAGAAGAACCTATGTCGGCGCAATGCCAGGTAGAATTATCTCTGCAATAAATTCTGCCGGCACTAAAAATCCGCTTATACTGCTTGATGAAATAGATAAAATCGGTGCCGATTTCAGAGGTGATCCGACATCTGCATTACTCGAAGTTTTAGATGGCGAACAAAATAATACTTTTGAAGATCATTACATAGACCTCCCCTTTGACCTTAGTAATGTCTTCTTCATTACAACCGCTAATGACCAAAGTACTATCCCAGCACCCCTACTCGACAGAATGGATATTATTGAACTCTCAAGCTATACTTCCGAAGAAAAATTTAATATAGCTAAAAAACATCTTGTCGGGAAGCAAATGAAAAAACACGGCATTACAAATAAGAATTTCAAGATAACTGATGGCGCAATAAGATATATAATAGAAAACTATACAAGAGAGGCCGGAGTCAGAAATCTTGAACGCTATATAGCTAAGATTTTGAGAAAAACGGCTAAAGAGATCGTAGAAGGTAATACTGATAAAGTTTCCGTAGATATCAAACAGCTTAAAATCTTTTTAGGCGCTGAGAAGTTTAAAGATGATTCGCTCGAAAAGAAAGATATGGTAGGACTTGTTAATGGTCTTGCCTGGACTTCGGTTGGTGGACAGATGCTTCAAATAGAAGTTGCTTTGCTGCCCGGCAACGGAAAACTTGAACTTACAGGCTCATTAGGAGATGTTATGAAAGAATCTGCAAAAGCAGCTCTTAGCTGTGTCAGAATGCGTTCTAAGAAGCTCAAGTTGGAAAAGGATTTTCATAAAAAATATGATATACATATCCACGTGCCTGAAGGCGCTGTGCCAAAAGACGGACCATCTGCCGGAATCACTCTTGCTACTGCCATTTTATCTGCACTTACCAACCAAAAAGTCAGACACGATGTTGCTATGACCGGAGAAATAACTCTGAGAGGCCGCGTTATGCCAATAGGTGGCTTGCGTGAAAAATCAATGGCAGCTTATAAAAATAAAATTAAAACGGTACTGTTTCCTGCAGGAAATAAGTCAGATTTAGATGAAGTTGATGAAAAAGTAAAAGAAAATATCGAATTTGTCCCTGTCTCAGTTTTCGACGAGGTCATTGAATATGCCTTTGTTAAACCAAAATCAAAACTATCACGCTCTGTTTCCATTGACAAAGACAATTTCAGAAAGTTAAATAATATCCCTACAGTTACAGATGAAGTCGAATCTGTATATATCTAAACTATAGGAGGTATCATATGATTTTTAATAATGCAATTTTTGAAGCCTCATATGGCTTTTTAGATCAAATACCCGACAGTGATCTGCCTGAAATAGTGTTTTCAGGCAGGTCTAATGTGGGAAAGTCATCTGCAATAAATAAAATCCTTAAAAGAAAGGCTTTAGCCCGTACCAGTTCTACACCCGGAAAAACCACCACTATAAATACATTTTTGCTAAACAGCTTCAGATTGGTCGACTTGCCCGGTTATGGCTATGCTAAGGTGTCATTTTCTGAAAAGAAAAGATGGGCAAAGCTTATAGAAGGTTATTTGAAATCCGATAGGGATATTCGTCTGATTATTCAGCTTATAGATATGCGTCACAAAGCCACTCAAAACGATATGGATATGATAAACTTTATGTGCGATATGCAGCTTCCTTTTGTCATATTGATGACTAAAAGCGATAAACTTAATAAAACTAATCGTCTTAAAAGATTGGAAGAAATTAAAGACGAGTTTTCAGATTTTGAAGGTATAACCGTCATCCCCTTTTCCTCTGTCACCGGCGAGGGTTCAGATGAAATAAAAGAAATAATAAAATCAGTTATATAAAAGTTAGAAGGTGATTATATAATGGAAAATTTCAGTGTTAATAATAATGGTAACCTTGCGATAAACGGCTGTGATACAGTAGAACTTGCCAAACAATATTCTACGCCGCTTTATGTGCTGAATGAAAATATGATAAGACAAGCCTGTAAAAGTTACAAAGACGCCATAGCTAAATACTATGACGGCAGAGGACTTGCTTGTTATGCAAGTAAGGCTTTGAATTGTCTTGAAATATGCAGAATTATACAAGATGAGGGCTTAGGCCTTGATGTCGTTTCCGAAGGTGAACTCTATACAGCAATAAAATCAGGTTTTAAAACAGAAAATATACATTTTCACGGCAATAACAAAACAGATGATGAGCTTATTATGGCTCTTGATAATAATGTCGGCACTATTGTTGTGGACAACCTCTTTGAGATGCAGAAGCTTGATAAATTAGCAAAACAAAAAGACTGTGTTGCTAATATTTCTCTTAGAATTAAACCCGGTATAGATGCTCATACTCATGATTATATAAGGACCGGTCAAATAGATTCAAAATTTGGTTTCGCTCTTGAAACAGGTGAAGCGTTTGAGGCTGTAAAAAATGCAATAGAACTTAAAAACATAAACTTAAAAGAACTCCATTGTCATATAGGCTCACAAATATTTGATGTTTATCCATTCGTTTTAGCCTCTCAGGTTATGATGGACTTTATTGCCAAAATTCGTGACGAGCTAAACTATACTATAGAAAATCTTAATTTGGGCGGCGGCTTTGGAATAAAATATGTGGATAAAGATAATCCAAAACCTTATGAATTGTACATAAAAGAAATAGCAAATGCTATAAAAATTAAAGCAAAGGAAAATAATCTACCCCTTCCCTATTTATTCGTTGAACCCGGCAGATCAATAGTCGGAGAAGCAGGTATCACTCTTTATAAAGTGGGCTCTGTTAAAACTATTCCTGATGTAAGAACTTATATCTCAGTTGACGGCGGAATGACTGACAACATTCGCTATGCACTTTATCGCTCTGACTATAAAGCAATAATAGCAAATAAGGCTTCTATGCCTGCAAGCAATATTGTTACAATAGCCGGTAAGTGCTGTGAAAGCGGCGACTTGATACAGGAAAATGCAAATATTCAAAGTCCTGAAGTGGGCGATATATTAGCAGTCTTTTCTACAGGAGCATATAACTATTCAATGGCATCAAATTACAACAGAATAAGACGCCCTGCTATGGTTATGGTAAAAGACGGTAAGTCAAGAGTAATCATAAAAAGAGAATCTCTTGATGACCTTATAAAAAATGATATTTAGAAGGTTTTATTTATGTCAAGCTACTCCTATTTTGCAAAATTTTATGATGACCTTACATATAATGTAGACTACTCTAAAAGAGCTTTATATCTGTTGGATATATTCAAAATGCTAAATCATAATCCGGGTCTGACTCTTGATTTAGCCTGCGGAACCGGTAGTTTAACTATAGAGCTGAAAAAATTAGGCCTTGATATCTATGGAGTTGATAAATCACAAAATATGCTCTGTGAGGCTCAAAATAAGGCTTTTTCTGAAAACTTAAATATTCTTTTTCTATGCCAGGATGCTACAAAACTTGACCTTTACGGGACTGTTAATACAGTAATAAGTTCTCTTGACAGCCTGAATCATATAACTAAAAAATCAGATCTGCAGCTTTGTTTTGATAAAGTTTCTCTGTTCCTTGAAAAAGACGGCTATTTTATATTCGATATGAACACCCCTTATAAGCATAAACATATTTTAGGTAATAACACATTTGTCTATGATATGCCAAGTGTATATTGCGTATGGCAAAACAGCTATCTTGAAAAGGATAACATAGTTAATATAGAACTTGATTTCTTTGAAAAACATAATAATACTTATACAAGATATGAAGAAAGTTTTTCAGAAAGAGCTTACTCATATGAGGAAATAGCTAAGCTTGCTGCCAACTGCGGTTTAAAGCTGTGCTTCTGCTTTTTGGATATGACTATGAACCCTATTGGAAAAACAGATCAAAGAGCTTTATATATTCTAAAAAAATTGTAGATAATTAAGATTATAAACTATATTACAGACGGGAGTATCTGAGTTATTCCTGTCTGTTTTTCTTTTCAAATTTTCTTGATAATTTTTCTCAAAATTAAAATAAATTTACGACAACTACTTGACAATTACAAGCCTTTTGGATATAATATTAGAAGTGTCGCAGTTATATATAGTGTTTTATAGATTTGACGAGGTGTAACTCAGTTTGGTAGAGTGCTTGGTTTGGGACCAAGATGCCGCAGGTTCAAGTCCTGTCACCTCGACCACAAACCTTGATGTGCAAAGTTTATACGCTTGCATTCAAGGTTTTTTTTAAATAAATATTTTAGGTTTTATCTTATGAGTACTAAAACAAAAAGTATCGTTCAAATATCTATGGTTGTATGTATAATATGTATCTGTGCGTGGATTACTATCCCGTTTGTTTTACCGTTTACTATGCAATCTTTTGCTGTCTTTTTTTCTATCGGCCTTCTTGGCGGGAAAAAAGGCTTTATATCAATATCTGTTTACCTCTTGCTCGGTATGATTGGTTTGCCTGTTTTTTCAGGCTTCACAGGCGGTTTAGGTATCCTTTTAGGCCCTACGGGCGGATTTCTTGTCGGTTTCCTGTTTTGCAGCCTAATTTATTGTTTAATAGAACCATTAAATAATAAACTGAATTTTAGCAAAACTATAATTGAAGTCTGTTCTTTTGCTTTGTGTATGATGATCTATTATCTGTTCGGAATTTTAGGCTTTGCACTATATTCAAATTTAACCGATCTTTTAAGTATTCTTTCTGTTTGCTTTTTCCCATATGTAATACCGGATATATTTAAAATACTCTTGGCAATCACTCTTTGTAAAAGAATTAAACCTTATTTAAACTCTTATTGACCCTTTATAAGTCTTCGTAGCTCAGCCGGATAGAGCGTTCGCCTCCTAAGCGAAAGGCCGGCGGTTCGAATCCGCCCGAGGACGCCATATATAACCTTTATGTGGTTGTAAATTTATTTTTTGGAGGTTTTAAATTATGGATAAAAAAGTAATCGAATTGTTAAACGATCAAATCAACAAAGAATTTTATAGCGCTTATCTTTATCTCGATATGGCTAACTACTATATCGAAAATGACCTTGACGGCTTCGGTAATTGGTATACTATCCAGGCTCAGGAGGAAAGAGATCACGCTATGCTTATAATGCAATATATGCAAAATAACGGCTTGTCTATCGACTTGAAAACCATCGATAAACCTGACAAAGTCTTTGCTTCCCCTCTTGATCCTCTTAAAGTAGGCAGTGAACACGAAAGATATGTAACAAGCCTTATAAACAACATCTATGATGCTGCATATCAGGTAAAAGATTTCAGAACAATGCAGTTCTTAGACTGGTTTATCAAAGAGCAGGGCGAAGAAGAAACTAATGCAGATTCATTGGTAAAGAAATATCAGCTTTTCGGCACAGATCCTAAAGGTTTATATCTTCTCAACCAGGAACTCGCTGCAAGAGTTTATACAGCGCCATCACTTACTTTATAATAAAACTATAGACAAACTAAAGCTCAAAGCAACTCTGGCTGCTTTGGGCTTTTTTTCTAAACTCTGCTAAAATAGTACGAGGTGATAACATTGTCAACAAGAGTAGCTATTATAGGCGTTATAATTGAAAACCCCGACTCCGTCAATGAACTTAACAATATTTTACATAATTATAACCAATATATAATCGGCCGTATGGGCATACCATATCCAAAAAAAAGAGTAAATGTTTTAAGTATAGCTATAGATGCCAAACAAGATATTATTTCTGCTCTGAGCGGCAAAATAGGGCGAATAAAAGGTATCAGCACAAAAACTTTATATTCAAAAATATAATTAAGAAAGGTTGATATATTATGGGCTTAAATGACACCCCAAATGCTGACAGAATTCACATAAGCTTCTTCGGAATGAGAAACGCAGGAAAATCCAGTGTCGTCAATGCGTTAACCGGTCAATCTTTATCAATAGTTTCCGATATAAAGGGTACAACAACCGACCCTGTTTCCAAAGCGATGGAACTTCTTCCGTTAGGACCTGTGTTGATAACAGATACACCGGGCTTTGATGACTTCGGGAAAATAGGTTCTATGAGAGTGAAAAAAGCAAAACAGGTTCTTAATAAAACCGATGTTGCTGTTCTGGTTGTTGATTCTTCTGTAGGCCTTTGTCAAAATGATAAGGACTTGATAGAACTGTTTAAAAAGAAGAATATATTATACATCATAGCTTTTAATAAATGCGATATAAAAAATATTCGCACTTTGAACGAAAATGAAATAGCGGTAAGTGCAAAAGAGAACATCAATATTTACAAATTAAAAGAGTTAATAGGCAAGCTTGCCAAAGAAAAACACAGCGACAAAACAATAATTTCCCATATGCTCTCAACATGCGATATAGTAATTCTTGTAACTCCCATTGATGAATCAGCACCAAAAGGCAGAATTATACTGCCTCAAGTCAAGGTGATACGGGATATTTTAGATGCTCACGCTATTGCAGTAACTGTGCAAACCGGCCAATTAAAAGAGACATTATCTTCATTAAAAGAAAAACCAAAGCTTGTTATAACAGACAGTCAGGATTTTAATGTTGTCAAAGATATCGTGCCGACAGATATCCCTCTTACATCTTTTTCCGTATTGTTTGCAAACTTTAAGGGAATTTTAAAAAATGCCGTAAAAGGTGCGTTTTCGCTTTCTGAGCTTGATGATAACGACACTGTTCTGATTTGTGAGGGCTGTACACATCACCGTCAATGTAATGACATAGGCACTGTAAAATTGCCTGAATGGATAAAAAACTTTACTAAAAAGCAGCTTAATTTTGAATTTACATCCGGTCTTGATTATGTAGATGATTTGTCCAGATATAAACTTATAATCCACTGCGGAGGCTGTATGCTAAACGAACGGGAAGTTATGTACCGTATGAACTCAGCTCTTGATGTGGGTATACCTTTTACAAATTACGGCACAGTTATTGCTCATATTAACGGAATATTGAAAAGAAGCATTGAAATATTTAATTTTGATAACCTTTAGATTGGAGAATCTGACTTGAAAAAAGCATTCGTTTTACTCGGTTCTTATAATGATGACGGGTACACCAAAAAAGCTTTAAATCTGTTTATGGATAAAGCAAAAAAAGACTACGAGTTTGAGGTTTTTAACGCTTTTAAAACTCCGGTTAAACCCTGTATAGGCTGTAAAAATTGCGAAAAAAATTCGTTTTGCATATATGATGACTTTGAACATATAGATAACGCATTAAAGACTTCTGACTTGTTAATAGTCGCCACTCCTGTTTATAACCTTAGTTTTCCCGCACCTTTAAAGGCAGTATTTGACAGAATGCAAATATACTTTAACGATAGATTTACAAGAAATATAAAGCCGCCCATATCAAAACATAAAAAGTCTGTGTTGATTTTAACCTGCGGAAGTGATGAAAAGACAGCAAGTAATATAATTACAACTCAGCTTAATATGATTTTCACAATAATTAACGCAACCCTTACTAACACGCTTATATTATCTCATACGGATAATAACCCCGATATAAATACGCTGATTCCAAAAATAGATCTGATACTAAAAGATCTTTAATCTGAAAAAACAAAAAGCCCGGTTATAAAACCGAGCTTTTATTTTTATTTTGCTTTGCTCTCACAATAAATACAACGATATATTTTATTCTCTGCGTTTGTCAGCTTAAATATATGCGGTAAATTTTGCTCTACGGATGTGATACATCTTGGATTTTTACACTTAATAACATTCGTTACGGTTTTAGGCAATTCAAGCCTTGCCCTTTTTTCCAATATCCCATCGCGTATCACATTTACAGTTATTTCCGGGTCAAAATAGCCTATTACATCCAAGTCTATATCAATAGAATCGTTTATTTTCAAGACATCTTTTTTGCCCATTCTTTTGCTTTGTGCATTCTTGATGATTGCTACCTGACACTTTAGCTTGTCAAGATTTAAAATCTCATAAAGCTTCATAGCCTGTCCTGCTTTTATATGATCAAACACTATCCCGTTTTTAATTGATGTTACTTCCATTCACTCTCACCTACTCTATTTTAAGTAATTTCATTATCAACGCCATTCTTATATACTTGCCATATAGAGTCTGTTTAAAATAACATGCCCTTGGGTCATCGTCAACTTCTGCAGATATTTCATTTACTCTTGGCAGCGGATGTAAAATTTTCAAATCTTCTTTGGCATTTAGCAATGTTTTTTTGGTAAGATTATAGCTATCTTTCAGTCTGATATAATCCGCTTCATTAAAGAATCGTTCTCTTTGCACTCTTGTCATATAAAGTATATCAAGTTTAGAAATAGCATCATTAAGATCTGACACTTCCTCAAAGGTTATATTTTTATTTGCTTCCATTTCAGATCTTAAATACTCCGGTATTCTGAGTTCCTGAGGTGATATAAGCACGAAATGCAGATTTTCATATCTCATCAAAGCGTTTATAAGAGAGTGAACAGTTCGTCCGAATTTCAAGTCGCCGCAAAATCCTACGGTCATATTGTTAAAGCTATTCTTCTCCATTTTTATTGTAAGCAGGTCTGTTAATGTCTGAGTCGGGTGATTATGTCCACCATCCCCGGCATTTATGATCGGAACACTTGCTTTTTGACTTGCTACTAACGGGGCACCTTCTTTCGGATGTCGCATCGCAATTATATCGGAATAGCAGCATACTGTTCTTATAGTATCGGAAACACTCTCGCCTTTTGCTGTTGATGAAGTTCCGGCATCGTGAAAACCAAGCACATTTCCACCGAGTTCAAACATAGCCGCTTCAAAGCTTAGGCGTGTTCTTGTAGATGGCTCAAAGAAAAGTGTTGCAAGAGTTTTGCCTTTGCATTTTTTTGAATACTTTTCCTTGTTTTCTATTATATCTATAGCCGTATGAATAAGTTGGTCTATTTCTTCAACAGACATATCTCTTATATCTATCAAATTTTTCATTATTTAGCTCCAATCCAGGATTCATCTGTCGGATTTTTTCTGAATGAAATGAGTCTTTCAACATCTTCAACTTTTATATAACCTTGGTCTGCTGCAACTTTTGCTATTGTATCAAAATCAGTAAGGCTTACATTTTTAACATTAGCTTCACTTAATCGGACTCTTGCTTTTTCCATATTGTAGGTAAATATACTTGCAATACCTAAAACTTCAGCGCCGGCCTCTCTTAAAGCCTCCACAACATCTATTACGCTTCCGCCTGTAGATATAAGATCTTCAATTACTACAACCTTCTGGCCCTTTGAGAGTCTGCCTTCTATACGATTTTTTCTTCCGTGATCCTTATTTCCTGAGCGCACATAGCCCATTGGCAGATCCATTATATGTGCGGTTATAGCAGCGTGAGCGATGCCTGCTGTACTTGTTCCCATCAGGACTTCACAATCAGGATATTCTCTTTTTATGAGTTGTGCAAAACCGTTTTCCACATCATCTCTGACCTTTGGAGCAGTTAAAGTTAATCTGTTGTCACAGTAGACAGGGCTTTTTATGCCGCTTGCCCAGACAAATGGTTCTTCCGGTCTGAAAAATACAGCCTTTATTGATAATAAATCCTTAGCAATTAACTCTTTCATAATATAAAATCCTTTCTAATCTACAAAATCACTCACACATTGTTTATAGGCTTTCACAGGGTCTTCGGCCTGAGTTATCGGACGGCCGACAACTATATAGTCTGAGCCCCACTTTTTAGCGTTAGCGGGAGTAGCAATTCTTGCCTGGTCACCGACTTCGCCATCGGCAAATCTGATTCCCGGGGTAACTGTAATAAAATCTTTGCCGCAGACTGACTTTATTTTTTCCACTTCAAGCGGAGAACATACTACACCGTCAAGACCGGCTTTTTTAGTATTAAGGGCATAATGTGCAACAACATCTTCTATAGGACTGTTTATAAGCAGATCTTTTTGCATACTTTCCTGGTCGGTAGAAGTAAGCTGAGTTACGGCTATTAACAAAGGTCTTTGCTTATTTTCGCTTTCTAAGCCCTTGAGTGCCCCCTGCATCATTTTAATTGTGCCGCCGGCGTGAACATTAGTCATATCAGCACCTATTGAGGATAACACTTTCATTGATTTCATAACAGTATTTGGAATATCGTGGAGTTTCAGGTCTAAGAAGACTTTGTGCCCCATATCCTTAATTTCTTTTACTATTGACGGACCTGTTGCATAAAACAGTTCCATACCTATTTTCAAGAAAAGTGATTCGTCTTTAAACTTCTTCAAAAAATTAAGACAATCCTCTTTACTTGAAAAATCACAGGCAATTATAACATCTTTTCCCATATAAACATTCTCCCCTTTCTAAATCTACTTGTTCCTATAATATCATAGAGTCCAAATTTTTTCAATCCTTGACAAGCTAATACAAAATAATAAAAAATATAATTTATAAATATCAGTTTAATTTTAAAAATCTCTTGATTTTTTTTACACAAGGTGATATAATAGATAGCGTAATTGCCGGTGTGATGGAATTGGCAGACGTGCGGGACTCAAAATCCCGTGGTGGCGACACCGTATCGGTTCGACCCCGATCACCGGCACCAATTTGTAAAAGGACAGGCTTGTAATTACAGCTTTGTCCTTTTCTTTTTTGCAGGAGTAGTTTATCTCTATCGTGTTTGCTCAATTAGCCAAAAGTCGAAAATTCAAATCCCATCTCCTGCTTTGTTTTTTCTCGATACATTAAAAAGTATCGAGTTTTTTATTGTAAATTATACTTTAATCAGGAGATTTATTTATGTATAAACTTATAAAACAGCAAGGTAACGCAAGACTTGGCCGGTTTACTACAAATAAAGGCACAGTCAACACCCCCGCCTTTATGAATGTTGCTACCTGCGGCGCTATAAAAGGTGCCCTATCTTCTAAAGATCTTGAAGATATAAACTGCCAGGTTCAGCTTTGTAACACCTATCATCTTCACCTTAGACCGGGTAATGATGTTGTAAAAAAACTCGGCGGACTTCATAAATTCACTTGTTGGAACGGCCCGATATTAACCGATAGCGGCGGATTTCAGGTCTTTTCACTTGCAAAATTAAGGCAGATAAACGAAGACGGTGTGTGTTTTTCATCTCATATAGACGGCAAAAAAATATTTATGTCGCCCGAAGACAGTATTAAAATTCAATCCGACCTGGGTTCCACTATCGCTATGGCTTTTGATGAGTGTATAGAAAACCCCGCTGAATACAATTATGTGAAAGAATCCTGCAAGCGCACTACAAGATGGCTTGTAAGATGCAAAAATCACATAGAAAAGCTCAACAAGCTGCCGGATACAATAAATAAAGAACAGCTGCTGTTTGGTATCAATCAGGGCAGTACATACGACGATTTGAGAATTGAACATATGAAAAATATTGCAGAGCTTGATCTTGATGGCTATGCAATAGGAGGACTTGCTGTTGGAGAAGAAGCAGAACAGATGTACCATATTATCGATGTAACTCAGGAACATATGCCAAAAGACAAGATAAGATACCTTATGGGTGTTGGAACTCCTGTTAATATACTCGAGGCAGTCTATAGAGGTGTTGATCTTTTCGATTGCGTAATGCCAAGCCGAAATGCCCGTCACGGCCATGTGTTTACATCAAGCGGTATAAGAAATATGTTCAACGCAAAATATATCCTCGATGATAAACCCATAGACGAAAATTGTTCCTGCCCTGTTTGCAAAACCTTCTCCCGCGCTTATATAAGACATCTTTTTAAAGCTAAAGAAATGCTTGCAATGAGATTAGCTGTTATTCATAATCTCTACTTTTATAACTCACTTATGCAGAAAATCAGAGATAGTCTTCAAAATGATAGCTTTGCTGAATTCTATAATACCAATAAAGATATCCTCGGAAAAAGAATATAAAAGCGATAACATAATAAAACCTTACTTTTTTTCATAAATATCCCTAATTTACTGATAAAAATATAAATTTCCTCTTGACAAACCTTATTTTTTATAATATAATGGTTATCGTAATCGCTTCACTGAAGCTGATTTTTACGGCGGCATAGCTCAGTTGGCTAGAGCATTCGGTTCATACCCGGAGTGTCGATGGTTCAAGTCCATTTGCCGCTACCATTATTAAGGCCCGATGGTCAAGAGGTCAAGACACCGCCCTTTCACGGCGGAAACACGAGTTCGATTCTCGTTCGGGTCACCATTAAGACAGTAAACTATTTGTTTACTGTCTTTATTTTTTTAAAAAAATCTGCCTTTTTCCCTCTTACTAACATTTAATTCTCGTTTTTATATTGATATTTTTTGTTAAAATTATTATAATATCAGTGTATGGTTTTCTATCCATATTTATTTAATCTTTTAAAACAGCATACCTAATTATAAGATTTTTCATAGTCTGCTGTTTTAGCTGCAGTTATTGAAAGGAGTACAGTTATGAATTATTCACAAGAAGTGGAAAACATGTGTACTGTTGCAAAAGGTCCTCACCACGGCCCTGCACCAATACCTGAAGAAGGCAAATGGGTTAAAGCTTATGATGTTAAAGACATCTCAGGCCTTTCCCACGGAATCGGCTGGTGCGCACCACAACAAGGTGCTTGTAAACTTACACTCAATGTTAAAGAAGGTATCGTTGAAGAGGCTTTGGTTGAAACCTTAGGTTGCTCCGGTATGACTCACTCAGCTGCTATGGCTGCTGAAATTTTACCGGGTAAAACTTTAATAGAATGCCTGAACACAGATTTGGTTTGTGATGCCATAAATGTTGCTATGAGAGAAATATTCCAACAATTTGTCTATGGCCGTACACAAACTGCTTTCTCTGAAAATGGTCTGCCGGTCGGCGCAGGTCTTGAAGATTTAGGTAAAGGTTTGCGTTCTCAAGTCGGTACAATGTTCAGCACAAAATTAAAAGGCGTCAGATATATGGAAATGGCCGAAGGCTATGTAATATCAGTTGCTCTTGATGAGAATAATGAAGTCATCGGATATAAATTTGTTCGCTTAGGCAAAATGCTCGAAGATATCCGCCATGGAGTAGCTCCAAATGAAGCTTATGAAAAGAACATAGGTCAATACGGACGCTATGATGGGGCTGCTAAGTATATAGACCCAAGAGAAGAATAACGATTTCTGCTGAAATCATAAATTACTACTTTAAGGAGGATAATTTCCATGGCCAATGATGTAAAATTTGAAGGCAAAGAAAGAAGAATGGCTAAGATTGAAAAATGTTTAGCTGAATATGGCATTGCAAGTCTTGAAGAAGCTCAAGAAATATGCCAAAGTAAAAATATTGATGTAGCCGCTATAGTCAAGGGTGTCCAGCCTATAGCTTTTGAAAATGCTGTTTGGGCTTATACCTTAGGCTGTGCTATAGCTATCAAAAAAGGTACTAAAACTGCTGTTGAGGCTGCTGAAGCTATCGGTATCGGCCTTGAAGCTTTTTGTATCCCGGGTTCAGTTGCTGAGCAAAGAAGTGTTGGACAGGGTCACGGTAATCTCGGAGCTATGCTTCTTCGCGATGAAACAAAATGCTTTGCTTTTGTTGCCGGTCACGAATCTTTTGCTGCTGCTGAGGGCGCTATTGGTATTGCCAGAAGTGCTAACAAGGCAAGAAAAGAACCTTTACGCGTTATCTTAAACGGCTTAGGTAAAGATGCTGCTTATATTATCTCAAGAATAAACGGCTTTACCTATGTTAAAACTGATTATGACTTCTTTACAAACGAACTCAAAATTATAGAAGAAACTCCATATTCAACAGGTGAAAGAGCTGCTGTTAAGTGCTACGGTGCTAACGATGTTTTAGAAGGCGTTGCTATTATGAAACACGAAGGCGTTGATGTTTCCATCACAGGAAACTCTACTAACCCAACAAGATTCCAACATCTTGTTGCCGGCACTTATAAAAAATGGGCAATAGAAAATGATAAAAAATATTTCTCTGTTGCTTCAGGCGGCGGTACCGGAAGAACTCTGCATCCTGATAATATGGCAGCCGGCCCTGCTTCTTACGGTCTTACTGACTCAATGGGTCGTATGCACGGAGATGCTCAGTTTGCCGGTTCTTCATCAGTTCCTGCTCACGTTGAGATGATGGGACTTATGGGAATGGGTAATAACCCAATGGTTGGTGCTACAGTTGCTTGTGCTGTTGCAGTATACGAAAATACAAAATAAAATTTAATCACTTCTGTGTCTTAAATTTAAAAGCCGTATTTCCAAAAAGGAAATACGGCTTATTTGTTTATTGATTTGCTTTCTTTTTCTTGATAACTTTCATTCTTGAGAACTCTTCCCTGTTCTTTTCTTCCAATGCTAATGTAATAGATTTAACATTTTCCGTAAGATTAGGAATGATTACATTTTTCAAAGCATTAGCACGTTTCTGAGTCTTCTTTATAGCGTCTGCCAAACGGTAAACACTATTTTCTATTTCAGCAAGAATTACTGTAAATTTTTTCACTTTATCAAAGCACAAATATGCCTCATCGAGTGAAAAGTTTGATGAAACAAGGCCAAACGGAGGATAAGATATTTCCTTTTCATCAAGCGTTACAATAGGTATCTCCACACCCATAACACTCTTATAAGAAAGCATTACCCCATTTTCTTCGGTAACATTTTTAGCCAACTCCTCACAAATTCCAAGCGTTATGTTAGCTTTTTGCAAGGCCTCATAAGCTCTGCTGTAGGTTGTATCTATCTGTTCCTGTACCTCTGTAGCCTTTGAAATAAGCGTCATCATTTCTCTGACTAATATATTGCGTTTTCTATCAAGAAGATCAAAACCGGTTTTCGCAAGTTCAAGAGATTTTTTTGTTGCTATTAAATTTCCTTTTGTTGCAGCTATCTGATTTGCCACTTAAAATCTCCCCTTCCCCTGCTTATTCATCTTCATCTTCATCAGTATCTTCATTATCTTTTTCTTCGGTATCCACTACTACTCCGAAATTGACATCATCCGGTCTGTAATATTTTTCAAGCCATTTATCATCAACACGCTCAAGTTCAGACTTAGGTAATGTTGAAAGAAGCTTCCAACCTAAATCAAGACTTTGCTCCATTGAACGCTCTTCATTAAATTTCTGTGATATAAAATACTTTTCAAACAGCTTTCCAAACTCAATTATTCTTTTATCACTTGCAGACAACTCCTCCTCACCGATAACAGAGGCAAGTGCTCTTGCGTCTGAAACTTTGGAGTAAGATGCGAATAATTGGTTTGCAAGTTCCCAGTGGTCAGCTCTTGTCAAGCCCTCGCCGATACCGTCTTTCATAAGTCTTGAAAGCGACGGCAAAACAGACACCGGCGGATATATGCCCTGTCCTGAGAGGTTTCTGTCAAGTACAATCTGCCCTTCTGTTATATAGCCTGTAAGATCCGGTACCGGATGGGTTATATCGTCATTAGGCATCGTCAATATTGGTATCTGAGTAACAGAGCCGTCTATACCCTCTATCATTCCTGCGCGTTCATATATAGAAGCTAAGTCCGAATAAAGATATCCGGGGAATCCGCCTCTTCCGGGTATCTCTCCTTTTGAGGAGCTGAACTCTCTTAGCGCTTCTGCATATGAAGTCATATCTGTCATAACAACCAACACGTGCATATTTTTTTCAAACGCAAGATATTCAGCAGCAGTAAGGGCACATCTTGGGGTTATGGTTCTTTCGATTACAGGGTCGCTTGCTAAGTTGATAAACATTACAACCTTTTGCAATACGCCTGATTCTTCAAAACATCTTTTAAAGTAGTCGGCTACATCTTTTTGAACACCCATAGCCGCAAATACTATACAGAACTGCTTACTTTCATCATTTGCTATTTTTGCCTGTCTTACAATTTGTACGGCAAGATCATTGTGTTTCATACCTGAGCCTGAGAAAATAGGCAATTTTTGGCCTCTTATGAGTGTTGCCAATGTATCTATTGAAGATATGCCGGTGCATATATAGTTTTCGGGGTAAATTCTTGCTACCGGATTTATTACCATTCCGTTTACATCTCGTCTCTCCTCGGGATAAATATTCCCAAGTCCATCAATCGGCTGACCGGATCCATTAAATGTTCTTCCTAAGATTTCCAAAGAAAGCGGCATCTGCATTGGTCTGCCCATAAGATGAGTTTGTGTGTTTGAAAGCGAGATATTTTTTGTTCCTTCAAACACCTGTATTACTACTCTTTTTCCATCTATCTGAACAACTTTTCCCTGTCTGAAGGTTCCGTTGTCTAATTTAATACTTACGGTTTCCTCATAAAAAACATCATCAACATCGTCAAGGACTATCAGAGAACCGTTTATTTCTTTTACTCCAATATAATCAAGTATCATATTATTTTTCCTTTCCGATTAGTCTTATTTTTTTACAAGTCTTGAAGAGAATTTTGCAAAACATTTATCTATATCCAAAAGGAATTCATCAAACATATACAGCTTATCATTAGGTATTTCATACTTAATTTTAGCAAGTCTGTCAAATACTCCGAGTTCTTTTATCTGTGATATCGGAACTCCGGCAGAGATAAGTCTTTTAGCTCTTGCGTGGAGTTTTAAAATGACTTTCATCATAAGCTTTTGCTTTTCAAGTGATACATAAGTATCTTCTTTATGAAACGCATTTTGCTGCAGAAAACCTACTCTTATAACTCTTGCAGTTTCTATGATAAGCTTTTGGTCATCGGGTAAAACATCAGCTCCGATGAGTTTAACTATTTCCATAAGTGAGCTTTCCTCGTGTAATATAGAATTGATTTTAGTTCGATATCTTATAAAATCGTGTCCTATATTTTCGTGATACCATTTATCCAGATCCACAAAATACTCACTGTAGCTTGTCAGCCAATTTATTGCAGGGTAATGTCTTGCATAAGCTAAAGATTTATCAAGCGCCCAGAAGCAGCGTGTAAATCTTTTTGTATTCTGAGTAACAGGCTCTGAGAAATCTCCTCCCTGAGGTGACACAGCTCCTATTACTGACACTGACCCTTCTTTATCATTAAGCGTTGTAACAAAGCCTGCTCTTTCATAGAATTCTGATAATCTTGACGGCAGATCTGCAGGGAAGCCTTCTTCTGCCGGCATTTCCTCAAGTCGTCCGGAAATTTCCCTTAAAGCCTCTGCCCAGCGAGAAGATGAATCTGCCATCATCGCCACGTGATATCCCATATCCCTGTAATATTCTGCCAAGGTGATACCTGTATAAATTGAAGCTTCTCTTGCCGCAACAGGCATATTTGATGTATTGGCAATCAATACAGTTCTGTCTGTCATCGGATCTCCTGTTTTAGGGTCAATCAGCTCAGAGAACTCATTTAGTACCTGGCACATTTCATTTCCGCGTTCTCCGCAGCCCACATATACGATTATATCGGCATCGCACCATTTTGCTATTTGGTGCTGAGTCATAGTTTTTCCGGTTCCAAATCCTCCGGGAATAGCACAGCTTCCACCCTTAGCCATTGGAAACAGCGTATCAATTACTCTTTGTCCTGTTATCAACGGGATTTTAGGTGAGTGCCTTTTTTTCGACGGGCGCGGAGTTCTTATCGGCCAGCGTTGAAACAAACTCAATTTATGTATTTTACCGGTTTCATCTTTAAGCGTAACAACGGTATCATCTATTTTGTATTCTCCGTCTTGATTTACACTCTGCACAACACCTGATAAGTACGGATGCAGCATACATCTATGCTCAATAGCTCTTGTTTCTTCAACTACTGCATATATATCTCCGCCTTTTAGCTTATCGCCCGGTTTCACTATGATTTTTGTTTTCCACTTTCTTTCAATATCGAGTGATGGAACTTTAGAACCTCTTGCGATAAAAGATCCTGATTCTTTTCTGATATCTTTAAGTGGTCTTGCTATTCCATCAAAAATGTTATCAAGTATACCGGGGCCTAAGGTTATATTCATTGGGCTTTTAGTTCCTATGACCGGCTCACCGGGTTTTAATCCGGTTGTTTCCTCATAGACCTGGATAGTTGTATATTTATCAGAAATTTTAATTACCTCTCCGATAAGGCCTAAATTTCCAACATATACCATTTCCATCATAGAAAACGATTCTGTGTTTTTTACAGTCACGACCGGTCCGTTGATTCCATATATCACATCTTTTATTTCCACTTTTTATATCATCTCCAAACTCAGCCACAAGGCCTTGTTCATTCTAAATTATGTTTACACTATCTCCAAACCACTGTTTTCTTCAAACCATTCTACCTGCTCTCTTAATTTACTATCAAGAGTTTCATCAGCTATTAGTCCTTTTGCCTTGTTTTTTCCTCTGAGCCCTCCTATTGTAATTGACTCATCAACTGCAATAGTACATTTATCGCCGATAATTTCCGAAAGAGCATTTTTATATTTTTCATCACCCGGTTTAATATATATTTTAGTTTGGTCGTTTGTTAATACTGATATAATATTTAAAGCCTGTTTTTTCAAAAGCTCACCGTAATCGGCAGATTTTGTATATTTTAATAACTTATCTTTAGCTTTTTTCAAAACATCTTTCATTATAGCATCTCTTGCTAAGAGCAGTTCTCTTTTAGCCTTAATATCTTCTTTTGAAATTTCTCTTGTAAGCTTACTTTTTATATTATAAGTTTCTTTTCTGACTAACTTTTGACAATCTTTGAGAACTTCTTCTTTTACTTTAAATAATTCTTCCTGCTTAAAGGTTTCTGCTTCTATTTGCATTTTATCGCGCTGTTGTTTTGCATACTTATTTATAGCATCCATAAACGCGTGTGTCTTGTTGCTTTCGTGCAAATCGGGCATAAATAATACCTCCTAAAACTTGACGCCAATAGCATCGGTAACATACCTTGTTATAGCATCTTTAGAGTTTGTTGAGCCGTGTCTGTCCATAATTTGAACTAAAAGCGGTTGTTTTCTGTTAAGCTTTATATCATAGATCAAATCCGGGCACAGATTAACAAGTTTTTCCGTTATAAGTACGATAGCCACATCAGGTTTTTCCAAAACTGATTTAAGGGCATTTTCTACTTCTTCTTTTTTATGGACAACAACACCTTTTACTCCGGCAAGACGCAATCCGACCTGAGTGTCAACATTATCGCTTATCAAAAAGAACTTCATTTTGTCACCTGTCTTTATACTTTACCTATTATTAAGATAGATACAAGCAGGCCATACAAAGCAACACCTTCGCCCAACGCAACAAATATCAAAGCTTTACCGAATGCTTTTGGGTCTTCGCTTGTAGCTCCTATAGCTGCCGGTGCTGCACTTCCAACAGCGATACCGCCGCCTATACCTGAGATACCTGTTGCTAAACCTGCTGCTAACAGTCCTAAGCCTACGCTGTTTGATTTATCTTCAGCTGATTGACTTGTGCTTGTTGTTGTTTCTTCCGTTACATCATTTTCTGCTGCTAATGTAAAAAATGACATTGTCAAACAAATTATACCTACTATTACAAATGACAACATTTGTGTTGCTATTGCTCTTTTTTTACTTTTGCCGTTTTTGAACATATAGTATGAAAGAATAACTGAAGCTACTAAAGCAGCTACCGGGATAATACAATATAAGAATAACATAACAAAAACTCCTTTTATTATAAAATTATGAATTAAAATTACTTTATAATTTCCAAACCTCTCGGAACTTTAATTGGTGAGAACGGTTCACCGTCTCCGTCATAAAAGCGGCTGAACATTTCATAAAACTCAAGTCTTAATACCTGTATGCCTACCAAAAGACCTTCAAGGACAATAACTATCAGGTTGCCAAGCGCGACTATTAAAATATTCATTACGCCGCTTGTCATTTCTGCAAGAGTGAAAACAACCATAAGCATACCGGTGTGAACTAAGACATAGGCCCCTACACGCAGAAATGATATTGTGTTTGTGGCATAGCTAAGACAGACTTCAAACACCTCAAAGAAACTCTGCATAAAAAACTCGCCCCATTTTTCCGGTAAGGCACTTTTATCCTTACGCATAAGGCCGTCTAAAACCGGTTCAAACAGTATTCCGAGTAATGGCAGAATCAACAAGAATATTATATAAAAGATATTCATAACCGGAATTGCAAGAATAAGCTGACACACTATACCGGCTACTAAGGACACATAAAACACAAATCCGCATATTCCGTTTGCCCCGAAAATAGCCTTCGCTAAGTTTCTTCGTCGGAAGCACGAGTATATATTTATAAGCATCGCTATTGCAACTAAGACAAAGCCTATTGCGACCGCTGTATAGATAATATTATTTGTTGTCTGAGGCTCCATTACTGATATTGGCTTTGAAGGCAGATTAAATACTTTGTGATAGAGTCCATCAAAGGCATCTTCGTAACCAAAACAGGACCCAAACAGCACTCCAAACAGCATAGATGACACACCGCAGGGGATCAATATCTTGCCCAACGCCATATTTTTAAGTTTCCACATCAGATAACCGGCTATAGATAAGACAAGTCCGTTTCCGAAATCTCCGAACATTATTCCAAAAAGCAATATATATGTAAGAGAAACAAATGCAGTTGGATCTACTTCCTTATAAGCCGGCATACCATACATATCGACAAAATATTCAAACGGCTTGAAAAATTTTTTATTTTTCAAAATAGTCGGCGGAGTATGATTTTGTATGCTGTCAGGGTTATCAAACGCACACTCTGTA
The DNA here is from genome assembly GCA_030528905.1 of Clostridia bacterium. GTDB lineage: Bacteria > Bacillota > Clostridia > Oscillospirales > Acutalibacteraceae > JAUMXZ01. The sequence goes on from JAUMXZ010000005.1 coordinate 36,992, forward strand.
TCGCCTATTTGTTCAAGCCCCTTTTCAAATTTTGACTTTTCACTCTTAGGAATCCACCCCATTAAGATAAAGCTGTTATTATATCTTGCCGCATATTTTTGAACATCACAGTATGTATATAATTTTTTCAGCTGAGAAAATACGCTGTCGGCAAACTCTTTATTTCGGTTCCAGTAATCTATAATATCGTTTTCTGTTTGATTTATCTTGTTTTTTAGCTTTTCTATTTTATCTTGTAAAACTATTATCTGATTTTCAGGTGTAGTTTCAATTCCGTAAACTCTAAGTCTTTCAAAATAGAGCTTTGAGAATATCATATCAACTTCTTCCACATGATCAACCGGTGATATATAAAGTCCCCACTCATATTTTTCATCTTCAGTCGCAGTAAAGAACAGAACGTACGGATTATCTTTATACTCATTTAATTTTTCTTTGCTTTCCTTAGGTAATCTTCCCAATCTTATTTTTATAAACTGACATTTGATAATTTCCTTAAAATTCAGATCCAGTCCGACAAAATGGGAAATCTTTTGTTTTAATGCCACCGTGTCGGAAAGATTTTCTCTGAGCTGCTGTTTTTTCTTTACCAGTCTGTCAAGGCCCTTAGAAAACTTAACTGATGCGTCAAAAAGTTCTTTATCCGTCATCTTATCGGAGTCTTCTTTTTCAGAATACTCTTTACCGACTTCCTTAGCAACTCTTATCATATTTTCAAGTGGTGCCCTGTAGATATTATTCACTTCGACAGTCTTTAGTCCTTTGGTATCAGAATAAAATGAAAGTGCATTTTCAGGCTGGAACACTTTTGAATTGCCGCAGAAATTTATGACCTCGTTTAGCTTATCAAGCGGCCCTATGACACTTAGCATTGAAACAGGTACAACAGACATCAAACATCACACTCCTTTCACTGATTAGTGTATTTAGTTATAAGAAGCTTTTCTATATCTTCTTTGGATATTCCGTATCTTACTCCCTCGACAATGTGAATAATATTAAGGAGTTCTATTTCCATCAAGATAAAATATGAATACGCTATTACAGTTGGACTTGCTGAAAATCTTATATTTTTTCGTGCATTTTTATACTCTATTTTATAGACAAGCTCATCATAACTGCAGTCATACTTCTCAAATTTTTTACAAACAGATGTATCTGCCAGGACATTGCAAAACTCATCAAAGTTTGGCGTATCTATAGCAAGTTTTCCTTTCTTGGTTTTAAAAAATCCCATTGGTATTATCAAGTCAAGAATTTTATCAGGGGCTGCCTTGTATAGTTTTTTAAGCCTGACTATATTGACATAATTCTGAGCATTTATTATTTCTGTCATAAAATCAACGAGTTCTTTTTTAGTCTTTGCATCTGCTATTTTATCTATATGTGAAATTATTTTCGTATAAAAGTAAGTATAAATAACATTTTCAAGTTTTGGAATATTAAGTGTTCCATCTGTCTCAAATTCGATAGGCTTTAAAATTTTATAGTAATCTGTATGTCTTATAGCCTGTAAAAACTCGTCATAATTTTGTGCTTTATCAAGGGCTGCAAAATCAATATGTACGCTTTTTTTGACAAAATTAGGCACTTGCATATAAACATTGGTTGCCTCATAAGATTCGATTCTTACCAAAGCTCTTATAAGTTTTTTTGTAATTATTGACAGGATAATGAACTCTGAGAAATATTTAGCCGAAGAGGTTGAATAGGCAAATACAGATGCCATATCAGCAAAGATACGATTGCTGACTTTTCGTTCAAGATATCCTCTGTGTATGTCATATTCATTGATATCCTTTAATATATCTCTGTATGATGTATTATTTTTAAGATATGCTGCCACCTGAGAGATATTTGAACAGGACACAAGGCTTTGATAATCTTTTTTCCTTAATCTTTGTCCGTATTTAGACAAGACTTTAGTAAGAATTGCGTTTGAGCAAAAATCTGAAATCATAATTATCCCTCAATCGTTCGCTTTACTATATTATCCACCCACAAATCGCAGTTTTCCCTGTAGGTATCCTGCATCTTATTGAGTTTTTGTTCTTTACTTTCTCTTATGGACTGTTTTTCCTTTTCGGTTTTATTTATTTCTTCAAGCTTATTTTTTTCTATTTCCTGTTTGGCTTTCCGGTGCAAATCAGTTCTTATCTGCTCTTTTTTTCTGCTTATTTCATTTGCAGTTTCAATTTTATCCTGCTGGACTTTGTCCATAATTTTCTGAGCTTCTTTATCTATTTCGATAATTCTGTCGATCATATTTTTCAAAGGTAACGCCTCCAAATATACACACTATTTTTATAAAAAACTCTTCGTCCCTTCTCTAATAAGCATAATTATAGCACTTCAAAAACTAACATTCAAGATCGTGTTTGATAAAATAAATCAATAAATCACATAAATACTTCTAAAAGCACATATTTTCTTGACTTTATTACAGTTTTTTCATAGAATATAATAAGATGATTATGTTTAGGAGTATGATTATGGTTACCATCATAGACTACAACGCCGGTAATCTTGCGAGTGTTTATAACGCTTTGCAGTTCATCGGCTGCGATTGCCGGATTTCCAATAATCCGGATGACATAATAGCTTCAGATGCCGTTATCCTTCCCGGTGTAGGTGCATATGCTCACGCTGTTGACTCAATAGACAGACTGGGTTTAAGAAAACCTGTTTTAGACTTTATAAACTCCGGAAAACCATTCTTAGGTATATGTTTAGGGCTTCAGCTTCTTTTTGAGGGCAGCTTTGAAAGCCCCGGAGCAAAGGGACTTGGTATTTTTAACGGTACGATAAAAAAAATACCTAAATTAAGCGATTTTAAAGTCCCACATATGGGCTGGAACAGTCTTTCTTTTAACAAAGACTGCTACCTGTTTGATAATATCAATAATAACCCCTATGTCTATTTTGTCCACTCTTTTTACCTTGACAGCCCTGATAAATCTATTGTTTCCTCCCAATCTGACTATTCTGTTACAATAGACGCCTCTGTTTATAAAGATAATATATGCGCAACTCAGTTTCACCCGGAAAAAAGTGGAGATTTAGGTATCCAAATGCTCAAAAATTTTTCTATATATATAACGAAAGGTTGATTTAATCCATGCTTGCAAAAAGAATTATCCCTTGTCTTGATATAAAAGACGGACGAGTAGTAAAAGGAACAAACTTTGTGAATCTTGTCGATGCCGGCGACCCTGTGGAAGCTGCAAAAGCCTACAATAAACTCGGAGCCGATGAGCTTGTATTACTTGATATCACAGCTACTAACGATAAAAGAGATACTATGGTCGATCTGGTTGAGGCCGTTGCTAAAAATATCTTTATCCCCTTTACCGTTGGCGGCGGAATTAAAACTGTTGGTGAAATAAATAAAATATTACGGGCAGGAGCTGATAAAATATCTATAAATTCTCCTGCTGTGACTAACCCTGACTTTATAAACGAAGCTTCTAAAGTGTTCGGAAGTCAATGTGTTGTTGTGGCTATTGATGTGAAAAAGAAAGACAGCGACAACTGGGAAGTATATATAAACGGCGGAAGAATTAACACTTATTTGGATGCTGTCAAGTGGGCTAAAGAGGTCGAGGAGCGTGGCGCCGGTGAGATACTCCTTACAAGTATGGATCGTGACGGCGTTAAAAACGGTTATGACCTGGAGATTACCAAAAAAATTGCCGATAGCGTTTCTATCCCCGTAATCGCTTCAGGCGGTGCCGGTAAACTTGAAGACTTTTATGATGCCTTTACTTATGCAAATGCATCTGCTGCTTTAGCTGCATCACTGTTTCATTTTAACATCATAGAAATTCAAAAGCTGAAAGAATATTTAAAACAAAGGGGTATAAGCGTCAGACTATAACCCACCATTATGTCACAATGGAGGTGACTCAAGGTTGTCAGCGATAGCAAATCAAAAAAATGATAAACTGCTCTTTTATTCTATCTACTATATGAAATACGATCGCGAACTTTTAGATTACGATCTGTTAAGTATCGTCAGAGAAAAATATTTCAGTTCAAATAAAAAAATCAGAAATAAGAGATTTTTATATCGTGGTACATCTGTTTATAAATATTCATATAATATCTCTCATAACTCCCCTATGAAATGGAGAAAATTAAAAAACGGCATCTTAGTTGAAAACTCTGTGCCGCATCCGCAAGGCTATAAAATATGCACTTCAGATAAAGATAAAATCCAAAAAGAAATCGTCTTTACAAATGAACATAAACTTGTAAAAAACTGCTATTACATAAATCCTGATCTGACAGAACAAATATCCCTTAAAGACGATAATACTCTTGTATTGGAAACAGATAATAAAAATAATAAAACCCAGACTCTTTTATATGCTTGCAAACCTATTAAACAGCTATGCCAGCGAAAAAAAATTTTCAACTCTTTTGGTGAACCTGAGGTTATTGCCAAAACAAATTCAGGAATTATTTATTATTGTAATGAGAAGCTTGCTTTGAAGATAAACAACTATGAAGAACAACTTCTGAATTCTGAAAATCCTCAGGAATCAAAATCTGAAGATAAAACAGAACACAAAAATCCTATTTCCGATAAACTCTCTGTTTTCACAAGCTCTAATACTGAATTTACACCAAATTCGGAAGATAACGGCTTTTTTATTGATTTTACTCAGTTCCCTAATTATCAGACAAATACTCTCAAAATAAAGTCAGGCGATGATACTTTCTATTATTACGGCTCAGTTGTCGATAATAAAAGAGAGGGCAGCGGCTTTACTGTTACACAAACCGGTAAAATCGCATATAACGGTCAATATAAAAATAATAACCGTGATGGCGTAGGTTCCTATTATTACAGCGACGGTAACCTGTGCTACTTCGGTAATTGGAAGAACAATGAAAAACACGGACTAGGTATCCAGATTTATCATAAAAGCAGATATTTTACCGTAGGAAAATGGCATAAAGGATCTGTTTGCGGAGAATGTTGTTCATTTGACCAAGATGGGGATCTTGCTTATTTCGGAAATTCTAAAACAGACTCAAACGAGGGCTTTGGAATTTCTAATTACAAAGATCAGGGACTTTTATTTGTCAGAAAAAACAGCTCAAATATAGGAACTCTGTTTGATAAAAACGGTAATATGCTTTATAAGGGCAGCTTTATAAAGCATAAAAAAGACGGTTTTGGCACTTTATATGATGATAAAGAACAGATATTATATGTAGGCCACTTTAAAAACGATCTCTATAACGGTAACGGCCGTTTGTATCTTAAAGATAACTTTACTATAGAAGCTGAATTTAAAGACGGGATAATAGTTTCTCCTGTTATACATCGTGATCCTGCCGGTTTTATCGTCTACAAAGGTACCTGGCGAAACAACGCATATAACGGCTATGGCTGTAAATATTTCAAATCCGGCGGAAGATATGAAGGTAACTTCAAAGACGGCCAACCTGTGGGCTTCTTGAAAGGCTACAACAAACATAACGAATGTATCTATAACGGTGAGTGGAAAGATGATAAATTCTGCGGACAAGGTACATATTATGTCAAAGGTGAAAAGTTTTATTCGGGCTCTTTTAAAAACGATACCTTTAACGGAAACGGCTTTTTGTATAACAAAGGTAAATATATCTATGCCGGCGGATTCTTAAACGGAAAAAGAGAAGGCTGGGGTACGTCTTACTCAGACGGTAAACCGTTATATTCCGGCGAATGGAAAAATAATCTCTATGACGGAGTCGGCGCAGTCTTTAAAGACAACGAAATCGTAATGTGCGGAACATTCAAACAGGGTAATAAAGACGGAAGAATGAACCTGATAAGAAACGGTATGGTTTGGGAAGAGCAATTATATGAAAATAATAAACTTGTGTATACAAAGAAATTTAATATAAAAAATCCTAAGTCCGTTTATCTTCTGTATATGGGTAATGTGTCTGAAAATCTCCCTAACGGCCTTGGCTGCACATTTGATAAATATGGTAATATCCAGGAAGAAGGCGTTTTTTGCGACGGAGAACTTGTTAAACCTATGAAAGTAAAGTTTCGCGATCTCCAGGAGTTACCGAGCTCAAAATATCTAAGCCATACAAAATACGATATATACAGAAAATCTGTAAACTATGTCATAGACAAACAAATGCCAAACGGCTGCATATATACCGGTATGCTCGATGAAAATAACCTGCCAAGCGGCTTTGCTACGGCTCTTTATAACGATCATATTTATATGGGCCAGTTCTTGAAAGGTTCTCCTTTCGGTAAGGGTATTATTTATATGAATGACGGAAGCTTTGTAAAAGGCTGGTTTGCAAAAGCTCAAAATGATAAAAACCGCGAATTAACTTTTAATAACGGTGTGAAATATTTCTGCTATACACCGGCTCCTTCAAGGGGAAAGAAAAATGAAAATAAAAAATCTGACAATTAACGCAAAATGCGGCCTTGCTCCGATGGCCGGTTACTCTGACAGAGCTTTTCGTGAATTGTGTATAAACTTCGGAGCCGGCTTTGCTGTTACTGAAATGGTCAGCACTAAGGCTATTATCTATGACGACAGAAAAACTTTCGCCCTTATGGATAAGTCCGATGTGGGCTTTCCTCAGGGCGTTCAGCTTTTTGGAAGTGAACCGGAAGATTTTGAAAAAGCTATATCTAAAATCTTACCACTTTCTTTTGACTTCATCGATATAAATATGGGCTGTCCTGTTCCAAAAATAGTCTCCTCCGGAGCCGGAAGTGCTTTGATGAAAACACCAAAAAAATGCTACGATATAGTAAAATCTGCAACAAAGGCAGCCGGCGATGTCCCAGTTACTGTCAAAATAAGAAAAGGCTGGAGCGACAATAGCGTAAATGCTGTTGAGGTTTCAAAATATTGCCAGGATGCCGGTGCCGATGCTATATTTATACACGGTCGAACAAAAGAACAAATGTATGGCGGCTATGTAGACTTGGATATAATAAAAGCTGTAAAACAATCTGTTGATATCCCCGTTATAGGAAACGGTGATATCAAAAATGCTAAAGATGCCGCAGCTATGCTTGAAAATACCGGCTGTGACTGTGTGTTGGCTGCAAGAGGTGCTTTAGGTAATCCTTTTATATTCAGAGAAATAGATGTTTATACGAAAACCGATGCTCTTATCCCTAAACCGGGAATATCAGAAATTCTTTATACTATGCTAAAACATATAAAAACTATGTGTGAATATAAAGGTGAAAAAATCGGTATGAAAGAGGCCAGAAAACATATTTGCTTCTACATAAAAGGAATCAGATATTCTGCAAAATTCAGACAAAAGGCTTGTTTCTTAGAGTCTTTTAAAGATCTCGAAAAGTTGACTTTTGAGATATATAAATCTTCGGTTTAAAATATATTTTATTTTTTACTTGAATATGCTATTAAAAATTGGTATAATGTCATTTGTAAAATTTTTAGTTTGGAGGCGTTCTTTTATATGGGTTCCTTTTTTAACAGTAATTCCGTAATTATGATAGCTGTTTATGTTTTAATATTCTTTGCTTTTTGGTTATTTATT
>JAUMXZ010000092.1:0-3369 GCA_030528905.1 Clostridia bacterium
ATAGAGTAGTAATTACAGATAGCAGATCGTATGGTTATATATCTAAAAGACGCTTTAAATTCGTCAAATTTTTTATGTTTTTCCAAAAAGTTTCTTAATATGCCAAAAGATAGAATATAATCATTCACTTTTTTAACATTCATAGTGTTAAGGATACTGCCTTTTCTTTGTGTGTAGTTGTAAAGAGGCTTACTCAAGACAGCGACTTTATTTGCAAAAAAGGCAACTCTCGGAGTTGTAGCAATATCTTCAAAATACATATCGGGAAATTCAATATTATTATCTGTAAAAAGGGAGCGTCTATACATTTTATTCCAAGCAAAGTAGTGCAAAGTATTGTCCCTTAGCAGTCTGTTCATAGCAGCTTTGTTATCAAGGACATTATTTTTACCGGTAAAAGGGAAGTAGACTCTGAATCTTCTGTTGTTCATATATAGATAGTGGCCGCAATAACATATATCGGCATCGTTTTCTTTACAGGCGTTATACATTTTCTCGATAAAATCAGGCTGTAAAAAATCATCGCTGTCAAGAAAAACGACGTATTCACCTTTAGCTTTTTTCAGACCTTCATTTCTTGCAGCACTCAGGCCGGAATTTTTTTGTGAGAGAAACGAGAAGTTTTTATGTCTTGCAGTATAAGCGGAAATAATAGTAAGGCTGCTGTCAGTAGAGCCGTCGTTGACTATAATGACCTCATAATCGTTAAAAGATTGGCAAGCTGCGGAAGTCAGAGCTTTATCTAAAAAAGCTTCTACATTAAATACAGGTATTATCAAGCTAACTTTTATTTCGTTCTTGTAGTTTGCCATCGTCATTCTCCTTTATCATATTTCTAATTTTTCATAAAACTCGGTGATATCTTTAATTTCGTCAGGACTGCTTTTGGTAAGAGAGTGGATAGCAGATATAATATGGCGGGAGTTTTTGAAAATATTTTTAAAGTTTTTATTTTTTTTATGTACATAGTAGATATTTTTTAAAGTAACGGACAGTATTCTGATGCTATGCAGGCGAAAGCTTTTTTCGTAGGCAGCAAAGTCACCGTTAGCTTCTAAAAAAGTTCTGGTATCAGCAAAGGCTGTTAGATAATCGTTTATAGTTTTGATACTTATGGTGTTAACAAGACTATTATTATGACGAACATAATAATAGAGTCTGTCAGGGATAACAGAAATTTTTTTTGAAAAGTAGAAAGCCTTTATAGAGAAGATAGTATCTTCAAAAAGGATTTCCGGAAAATCAATGTTATTATCAAATAGTATTTCACGCTTAAAGAGTTTATCCCAAATGTAGTAATTGAGTCTTGTGTCATTTATTAAAGTTTTAAGAGCCTTAGGGTTTTCGTATATTCCGGGTTTTAAGTGGTACTTATAACTTTTTACCTTACCCGTTGCTTCGTTAACAATATTATGTCCGCAGCAAACGATATCGGCATTAGTTTTTTTAGCGTTTTTATAAAGGATCTCAAGGAAATTAGGACTGATATAATCGTCGCTGTCGCAAAAAGCAATATAGTCACCCTGAGCGATTTTTAAAGCTCTGTTTCTGCAATCTGATACATTTGTTTTAAAGTCAAGGTTGATACCTTTAAAGTTGGGATATTTTTCTGAATATTTTGAAATGATAGCAGCGGAATTGTCAGTAGAGCCGTCGTTGACTACAATGACCTCGTAGTTTTTGAAGCTTTGGGAAATTATGGATTTAAAACATTTTTCAAGATATTTTTCTGAATTATAAACAGGCACTATAAGGCTAATACAAACACCCAATTTAATCCCTCCAAAAGTAAACTAAGAATCCTTGTCAGATTTAAGCTTGTCATCGCTGTTATTTTGGTCAGCTGAAATTTGTGAATTGTCATTTGAATCTGTATCTTTTTTATCTGCAGCATTAGCAGGTTCAGAAGAAGTGTCAGAGTTTGATACATCGTCTTTTTTTTCGTCTGAGGGTATGTTGTCGGAATTTTTGGTAAGTCCTGAAAATGGAGCAGTGAGAAGTATAACAGAATAATATGTGATAATTCTCCACATTAACACAGCAGATTTTATAGTATCGTGAGTAAAATAATTTGAGAAGAATCCTAAGAAGCTTACCTCAGAGGCTCCTGCAGCACCTGGAAGCGGAATAAAACAGGAAGTCATAGTTACAAAAGCCTGAGAAAAGATCATATCCATAGGATTAGCGCCATCAAGGTTAAATGCTCTGTATATACAGTAGGGGATAATAAATATTGTTGTGAGCTGAACAGCGGTAAGGGCATAAGATTTTATAAGCAGTTTACGGTCTTTGAAAAGTTCCTTGTTGCTCTTATGGAAGGTTTCAAGTTGTCCCTCAAGCGCGGTTATCTGGTCTGAGAATTTGCTGAAAACAGGTATTTTAGATAAGAGTTTAGCAGCACCGACTATTAAGAAGTGTGTTAATTTTTTATTAAATGAGAAAAGTAAAAGCATAATGATAACAAAGGCCTGAGAAGCAAAGCCAAAAATTGAAAAGCTGAGCATAACACCGTTCATAGTCTGGCCAAAGAAGCTGAACAAAAATAAAATAGCAATAAGGCTATAAACAGTCAGAGTAGATTGATAAACCAAAAACTTTTGGACAAGCATAGAAGTAGATATACCGGGTTTTACTTTTTGGTTAGCCATATAAATGATCTGCATAGGTTGGCCGCCGGTAGAAAAAGGAGTAACAGCCGAGAAGAACTGACCTATCATCGAACAACGAAAGGCAGAACCAAATTTAAAATCAGGCACAGCAGGCTTTGTTAGGATATATATAAGCCACATTTCTATTAGTATGTTTAAAAGATTACAAAATACAGCAGCGAGTATCCAGGAAACATCCATAGTTACAATGTTGTTGATAAGATCGCTAAGACCGTCTTCAGCAAGACAAAAAATAGCCAAAACAACTAAAGCAGCAATTATGACTATAGCGTTGAATAAATCTTTGCCGCTGAGTTTTATATGTTTCTTTGGTTTAATAGTTTTATTATCCATTTTAACACCTCGATCTAAAGTAATGAGTTAAGATAAACAAGTTTTTGATAAAGATAAATTTGTAAAAAATCTGACTGATTTAAAAAACCGATTTGATAAACCTTGCATCAAAAACGGCTAACAAAATAATACACATAAATACTATTATTATAAAGGTAAAAGCCTAAAAAAGCAACATATCAAAGATAAATACACAAATTTTTAACAATATAAATTTTGAAGACAATGATTATATGTGACAGACAAGAGTTTATAAAGTCGATTTTTGATAAAGATTGACATTTTTATGCTAATAATTTATAGTTTTAATATAGATAATTATTTATTTGATGCGAACAAAGAATAATTCAGAACGGGGAGTAGACAA
>JAUMXZ010000092.1:3379-3728 GCA_030528905.1 Clostridia bacterium
AGGGTGGTGCATTTTATTGTATTAATAAATAATTTATGATATATATATTATATAATCCATTTTCAAAGAGCAAAAACGGAAGATTTTTTGTGGAGAAGTACATAGACAAGTATTCGCTGGACAGAAACGACATAGAGTTTGTAGATATAACAAGGCTTTCAAGTTACCAGAGTGTAATTGATTCTTTAGGCAAAGATGATAAATTTATACTTTCCGGCGGAGATGGTACATTAAGCAGATTTATAAACAGAATAGATCTATATAATCTTGACAAGAATATATATTTTTTGCCATCCGGCAGCGGCAATGACTTTATCAAGTATTACGGCGGCAAGGGGCATTTCAGCGA
>JAUMXZ010000093.1 GCA_030528905.1 Clostridia bacterium
AAACTTTTAATAACAAAAAATTCAAGTATATCGACCTCAAATTTTCAAAAACAATCTCTTAGTTACAAGAAAACAACTGCTTTATCCCTACTATCAATAAAAGCAGTGCAAAAATTTTTCCAAGAATATACGCATCAACAAACACTGAAACTGTAAACCCCAGAAATGCTCCTAAAACCCCTGATATGCTCATAAGCCCTACTGCTTTATAATCTATCATTTTCTTAAAAATATAATAAATACTTGCTATAACGGCACTTGGGATAAAAAACAAAAGATTTATTCCTTGTGCCGTTGTTTGCGCTATATTCTCACAAAGCGTAAGATATATTATCAGCACCCCTCCGCCGCCAAGCCCCATAGCTCCCAAAGCACCTGATAATAACCCCGCTATAGCCGATATAAAATGGTTCATTTGATCAACAACCTAACAGCTGCCCAAATCATAAGCAGAGCAAAAATTTTTTTGATCCATAAATCTTTTATCTTCGTTAATAATACTGCCCCGATTAACGATCCTATCACTCCGAATAAAATATATGGATAAACATCTTCTATCTTTACAAAGTTCCGGCTCAGATATAAAACTGCACTGAATATGGATATAATCAATATCACAATAACAGAATTAGCGTGTGATTTTTTCGCTTTAATACCGATTTTATTCATCATCGGTACAAGTATCATTCCGCCTGCTGCTCCTAAGAGCCCGTTTATTATTCCTGCTGCAAAACCGGATATACAGTATAAAATATTCTTTTTCAAACTATACTCCTGACTAATCATTTTGGCTGTCTATATTATATGAATCTGCTCCGGGCATACCGGAAACAACATTATTTTTCTTTGCAAGAGTTTTCCATCCTGCTCTTATCGCTACATCTCTCATTCCAAATAAGCTAAACGGTGTTATAGGACTCATAAATGGTATTCCGAAGCTTTTTTGAGAACACATATTTAACAGTAATATATTAAACACAAGCATTATGCCCCATATTCCGGCAATACCTCCAACAACTATAAATATCAGTCTTAATATAGCTATCGGCTCGTAAAGATTCGGTATAATATATGATGCTATTGCCGTCAGGGCAAGAATCATAAGTGTGGTGTCGCCTATAAGACCTGATTTAACAGCTGAATCACCTATTACAAGACCTCCGACAATACTAACAGCGTGTCCGAGTGTTTTCGGCAGCCTTAACCCTGCTTCTCTTACTATCTCATATATAATGTGTATGATAAGCGCTTCAAGCACCAACGGAAAAGGAGTTGAGGCTATAGATATCGCTATCTTATTAAGAAGCGCCTCCGGAAAAAGCTCCGGATTAAATGTCCCGGTCGCTACATATAATCCCGGTAATAAGGCTGCTGCAAAAAAAGATAAATATTTAAGCCATCTTATAAATGTAGCATAGTATGGTCTTGAGATATAATCATCCATACTTTGAAAATGCTCCACAAATAAATAAGGTACACATATTACACTCGGTGTGCCGTCAACAAGTATACAGATTCGCCCCTCGCTCATTTTAGCACATACAGTATCCGGTCGTTCTGAAATATAACATCCGCTGAACAGTGAAACTTCATTTTTCTCTGCAAGATACGGCATTATATAACTTGCGGCCAATACATTAGGAAGATTTATACTTCTAAGTCTTTTTTTTACTTCTCTTACCATTTTAGCTGTTGCTTTACCCCTGATATAGCAAATTGATATATTAGTCGGTGTTTCTACCCCTACTTTCATATTCTCAAATTTTAATTTCGGAGAATGTATCCTTCTTCTTATAAGCGACATATTTATTTTTATCGCTTCTACAAAACCTTCCCTTGAACCATTTTGACTTATCTCAACAGCAGGGTCTGAAACCGAACGAATACTAAAACCCTGTACTCCTACTGCAACAGCTCTGTTTATATTATCAATCATCACAAGCGCAAACCCGCAGGCAAGCAGTTTATAAGATTCATTAAAGCTTGTTACTTCTACCTGTTCAGAAGATGATATTAAAGAATCAGATATATAATTATACATATCTTCCGCTGTTAGTCCGTCATAATCTGCATTTAAAACAGGATTTGTAACCGCTGTTGAAAGCACTTGTTTGTTTACCATTCCCTCAAGAGTTATCAATACAGCATTTAATTTCTCCTTTTTTAATCTCTTTATCGTAAGGTCTGCTGAATTATCAAATTCGGTTTTAAACATCTGAATATTGGTTTCAAGAGATTTCGAAAACATTACACAAACTTCACTGTCTTCTTTTGAGTTGCTCTTATTCTCAAAGAACTCTTTTATATATTTAAACATATCTTTTCGCCTCAAAATATAAAATTTATTTTACCACTTATTATTAATTTCACCTTAAATGGTTAAAATATGTATAAATACAAAAATGATGAGGTTGTTTAATTTGGTAATATCCGTTATACGAACTATAATTTTATATTTAGCAATTATGATAGCTTTAAGGATTATGGGCAAAAGACAACTAAGTCAGCTTCAGCCCTCAGAGCTTGTCATCACACTTCTGATTTCAGACATCGCCTCTATTCCTATGCAAAATTCGTCTTTCCCATTAGTCAGCGGAATCATTCCTATTATAGTGTTAGTTGCAGCTGAAATAGTTATAAGCGTTTTTATGGTGAAAAGCAGCAAGTTAAGAAGGCTTATCTGCGGCAGACCTATAGTTGTGATAGATAATGGGAAAATACGCCAGGATCAGATGAAACGCTTGAGAATGACTATAGAAGATTTAAGCGAACAGCTAAGACAGATGGATATTTTTGACTTTTCAGAAGTCGATTATGCTATAGTTGAAACAAACGGCCAGCTAAGTGTTTTGAAAAAAGCACAGAATCAGCTTCCAAGTGTGAGCGATCTTAATATAACTATTTCTGATAAAGGTATGGATACTGTAGTTATAACAAATGGCCAGATATCTGATGATGCTTTGAAATTTTGTAATGTGAATTATCGCTTTATAGAAAACATCTTAAAAGCAGAATCTGTTAAAACTGCTGATGTTTTTATAATGACTTTAAATAAAAAACTTCAATATAAAATTATAAAGAGGGATAGATATTGAAAAGAATATGGATAGCCTTGGGACTTTCTGTTTTTGTTGTTTTGTTATGCTTTTTTGAGTGCAAAATCGTTTCTGATATGTATAAAGAGTTAGACATTAGCAGCAAAGAAGTTATATCCTCTTTGGAAGAATCAAATTTCGATCTTGCAAATTCTCAAATAGACGATTTGGAAAAAAACTGGTCTGACTATAAGGGTATTTTATCTGTTTTTCTAAACCACGATACAATAAATAATATTGACAACTGTATTTTAAAAATTAAGCTTTCCGCAAAGAGTAACCATATCAGGCAGGCTCTTTTTTTCTCATACTGCCTTAATACAAGTTTTTATGATATAAATCAATCAGAACAAATATCAATAGAAAACATATTTTAATAAGGAGTTTAAATGAAACAAAAATCAATAATCAAAGCCTCTCAACTTTTCTTTATGCTTTATGTATGTAAAATGGTTATAAATATAACCTATAACTCTTCATTCTCTGTCAAGGGCGAAACAGATGACAGAATTCCGGCAT
>JAUMXZ010000094.1 GCA_030528905.1 Clostridia bacterium
TGTATATCAGGGAATGCAGGAAGCGAATATATTGCCTAATTTAGTTGCTTCTGTAACAGAAATTGACAGTATGGATTATCGATCTGTTATTTCTAATCCAACAGAGGATGAGAAGAGTACAAAAATTGTAATGGAGGGCACATTACTTCCGAAAACAGAAATCAAAGCACAGGAAAATCTTGTCAAATTACATAAACGAGGCAGAATGTTAGTTGCTTCATATGAAACGCTAAAGTATCAAAAATTAGACCTGTTTACTGTGACTTTAAAACAGATAGGAGCATATATAACCAAAACATTAACAGATGATGCTATAGATGTCTTGTTAAACGGAGATGGAAATAATAATGCAATAAGGTCAATACAGTCTGACGAACAAGGGCTTAGCTATGAAAGCCTTTTAAGACTTTGGGCAGAAATATCACCGTATAACCTTAATACATTGATAGCAAATACCAATGTTATGCAGTCTGTGTTGTCTTTAAACGAGATGAAAGATGCAACAGCAGGACTTAATTTCCAGGGTACAGGAAATATGATAACACCTATGGGCGCAAACTTAATCCACGTTGCAAGTGCTCCTGAAAACACAATAATAGGACTTGATAAGAACTACTCCCTTGAGATGGTAACAAACGGTGGAATAATGACAGAATTTGATAAGCTGATAGATCGTCAGCTTGAAAGAGCAAGTATAAGCTGTATAGCAGGCTTTGCAAAAATATTTAATGATGCTTGTTTAAAATTAGACATAAATTAAAGAGCTTTTGACCTGATAATATTTTTAAGGGAGCAATCAACAAAACTTTGCAACAAAGTTTCTTGAAAGCTCCCTTTTTTCTCAAAGAAAGGAGCTTATAGGTTATGATAGATGTTTCTCAGGTACTAAATAAGTTCTCTGTTTATACCGGAATAACAGATAAAAGTTTATATTATTATGAGGACTTATGCAAAGATAGTTTAGAAGATGTAATAGAAGATATAAGGGAGAATATAGATATAAAAAAGCACACAAATAAAATATGTTGTATAGCAGCAGCACTTGCTTTTTACAGATATATATTGCAGGTAAATGCATCAGACAATGAAGAAAGTATGTCTTTAGGAAGCTTGAAGGTAAGCAAAAAAAACAGAACTTCAGCAAAATCAGCCTATGATTTTTATTATCAAATGAAAACTTCATCGCAAAAGCTATTTAAAGATAACGAGTTTTTTGTCAGCAGGGTGGAGATTATATGAATTTTATAGAAAAGATAAGAAATATAATAAACAATTACGGCGAAGATATAAGCGTAATTATAGAGGGGAAAACTGTGTTTTCAAAAGCATATATACAATCTGATACAGCGATAAGGCATAAGCTTGATTCAGCAAGAAGTTATGTTGGAGGATATGATACAGCAGAAAAATTCTTGTTAATAGCCCTGCCGGATTTGGAGCTTGAAAATCTGCCGATGAATACATTGATAAAAGCGCAAAGCGGAAATTACATATTAAAGACGGTCTCAAAGGCATTTTTAGCCGGGAAAGCTGCATATATATCGGCTTATCTTGAAAAACAAATTTCTTAGAAAGGATGTTTGTATGTTTAGAACTTTAATTGATGATCTGATAGATTTTTTGTCAAAATGCAAGTCACTTTCAGATGTATGTTTTGAAAATGCATTTGATAATAAGCCTTTGAAAAAACCGATAATAAAAGACAGCGTATATATAAATTTAAAAAAAGCTGACATATCAAACGGAGCATTCGGAGATTTTATAGGACAAAGCGATCACAACGAGTTTTTTGGAAAACAAGGGAGTTTTACGGCAAGATTGGAAATATATGTGCCTTCCTGCGATGATGCTGTAAGATGCTGCGAGGTGTTTTCAAAGATAAGCGATGCGCTGTTATTTTATGAAAATAATTTCAAAATCCTAAATATCAGCTGTGGGAATATCGAGTTTGACTTAAAATTACAAACATTTAAACTAAACTGCGATGTAAGCTTTAAATTCTTTTTAAGCAAAAGCGAAACTCAAGAGATTATTCAAAACATAATTATAAAATAGGAGGAGTATTATGATTACTGCATATGAGCGCCCGGGAGTATATTCAGATTATACGGTAAACTCGGTATTATATAGCTCACTTAGAAATAATGTGATAGGAATTATAGCAGTTAATGAAACAGGCAATACAAAAACTTTCAGATGCCCAAAATAATTTTGGCGCAGATAGTAATATAACAGCGATGTGTCAGACAGCACTTTTAAACGGAGCTTATAAAATAAATGTTGTAATTTGCTCAAATAGTCAGGCAACATCACAGGATTATGAGCAGGCGTTTAAAGTGCTTGAAGATATAGAAGAAGTTAAGATAGTATTATGCGACAGCTATGATTTGGAAGTTTTACAGCTAATGAAAGAAAGTGTATTAGCGGCATCTGAACAGAAAAAGGAAAGAATTTCTGTTGCTGCGTGTCCAAAAGAAGATGTCGAACAAGCAGCACAGGAGCTAAATTGCGAAAGAGTTGTAATAGTATGTCAAAATGCGTTTGATGAGCAGGGTAATGATTTGGGAATAGGTCTGACAGCCTGTGCAATAGCAGGAAAAATTGCAAACAACGGAAATCCGTCTAATTCATTTAACGCAAGTAAGTTGTATGGCATATACAAAATAGGAGCAAATTATTCCGAAGATGAAATCGAGAGCTTATTGTCACAAGGTATAACTGTGCTTGAAACAACAGGCGGGAATATAGAAATAATAAGGCTTGTAACAACAAGAACTAAAACAGATAATCAAAATGACAGAACTTTCCACGAACTTAATACTGTACTTGTTATAGATGATGTAATACCGTCAATAAGAAACAGATTAGCACCACTTATCGGAACAGTAAAAAACAACAGCAAGAGTTTAAATGCCATAGCAACTCAAGTGACAGTAGAGCTTGAAAACAAGAAAAAAGCTGAGCTTATAGATTCATATTCACAGCCAAATGTCTACTTGTCCGAGCAGGACAGAAGTGTTTGTATTGTTGATGTAGAGTTTACGGTTTCAAGAGGTATAAACAGAATTATAGTTTCAGCGATAATAAATATATAAAGGAGGTACACTTGTATGATCGAAGTTAGTTTTCCGACAAGTAAGGATATATACATAGAAATAAACGGAAAGAAACTTGCTGTTATAGAAAGCTATAAATCCACATCAAAGCGTGAAAGCCGACATATTGAAGCGTTTGGCGAAAATGAGTCGGTAGGAACAATACCGGGTAAGATTAAATATTATGTTGAGATTTCCAGAATATATATGTGTGATACAAATATGAACAGTGAAATAGATTTTTATAATCTTTCTGATTTTAATCTGACGATAGTAAAACCGGATAAAAGAATATTATACTCAAATTGTGAGTGGACTCAAATAAGTGAAAGTGCCGGAATAAATGATACCTTGATAGAGAGTTTAAGTCTTATAGCATCTTCAAGAATGGAGCTGATATAAAGTGAGTATATATGAGCTTGAAAATAATTTTATTGAATCTGAATATGCTGATATAGCAGAGGAAGTTTCAGAGATGGTAAGGCGGGACAGTATGAGATATG
>JAUMXZ010000025.1 GCA_030528905.1 Clostridia bacterium
TATTAACTTATAATGTAGTATAGTGGATAATAGTATAATAAATGAGGTTTTAAATATGAATAATAAAATTTACAAGGTGGGCATAATCGGTGTAACAGGTTATGCAGGACTTGAGCTTTTCAGACTTTTAAAAACACATCCGTTTATAAAAATAAATAAAATCAGCTCTGAAAGCTTTAAAGGAATACCATTATCACAGGTCTATCCGAATCTGAAAGATATATCAGATATGATCTGCGAAAGCTCAGAAGAAGTAATAAAAAATTGTGATGTAATTTTCGCAGCGCTACCGGCGGGTCTTTGTGAGGACTTTGCCAAGACTTGTTATGAACAGGATAAATTGTTTATCGACTTAGGTGCTGACTTTAGACTTGAAGATGAAGAAGATTATAAACAATGGTATGGTGGAACATATAAAAATAAAGATATACATAAAAAGGCAGTCTATGGCCTTCCGGAACTTTTCAGAGAAGAAATCAAAGGCAAAAAACTCATAGCAAATCCGGGCTGCTATACAACAGCTACAGAACTTGCATTATCACCGGCATTGAAAAATAATCTTATAGATACAAGATTTATTGTTGCAGATTGTAAATCAGGTGCTACCGGCGCCGGAAGAAAACTTTCTGATACTACGCACTTTGCAAAACTTAATGAGGGCTGTTCAGCTTATAAAGTAGGAGTGCATAGACATATACCCGAAATAGAACAGGTTTTATCAAAAGTTGCAAACAGTGATATAACAGTAACTTTTGTTCCGCACCTTCTCTCAGTCAACAGAGGTATATTAGCAAGCTGTTATGCCAAGCTTAATGATAATGTGACAAAAGAAGATGTGCTTAGTGCATACCATAAGTTTTATGATGATGAATATTTCGTAAGACTTTATGATGACGGCAGATGTGTAGATATTCACGATGTGAAGTATTCAAATTATTGCGATATCTCAGTTCATATAGATGAAAGAACAAGAACTTTAGTGGTAATATCAGCAATAGATAATATGGTAAAAGGTTCAGCCGGACAGGCAATACAAAATATGAATATTGCCCTGGGATTTTGCGAAAATACTGCCCTGCAAATGATACCGCCGGCATTTTAAAGAAGCACTAAGGAGAGATTTTATGTATAAAGAAATAGAAAATTCAGTTTGTGCGCCTAAGGGCTTTACAGCAGCGGGAATGCACTGCGGATTAAAGAAAAATAAGAATAAAAAGGATTTAGCCTTAATATATTGCGATAAAATATGTACAGCTGCCGGAGTATATACAACAAATGCAGTAAAAGGAGCACCGGTAACAGTAACAAAAGAGAATTTAAAAAACGGCCTTGCACAAGCAGTTATCTGTAACAGCAGAAATGCCAATACCTGCAATAAAGATGGAGAAGAAAAGGCAAAGCTAATGTGCAGCCTGATTGCAGAAAAACTTAATATAAATGAAAGCGATGTTATAGTCGCATCAACAGGAGTCATAGGACAAACTTTGCCTATAGAACCGATAAAAAATTCTTGCGGTGAGCTTGTATCAAAATTATCTAAGACCGGAGCTAATGATGCAGCACAGTCTATTATGACAACAGATCTGTTCACAAAAGAGGCTGCGGTTGAGGTTGCGCTCAAAGACAATACTCTTGTGAAAATAGGCGCTATAGCTAAAGGATCAGGAATGATTCACCCCAATATGGCAACAATGCTCTGTTTTGTGACAACGGATATAAATATATCTTCTCAGATGCTTGCAAAAGCACTTAAATATGCAAGTGATGACACATTTAATATGCTAAGCGTTGACGGAGATACATCAACTAATGATATGTTAACTGTTTTAGCCTCCGGACAAGCAGGAAATAATATAATAGAAGAAGAAAATGATGATTATAAAGTTTTCTGTGAAGCCTTAAAATTTGTTTGCAGAAAAATGACGGTGTTAATGGCAAAAGATGGAGAAGGAGCTACAAAACTCGTAGTTTGTAAGGTATCGGGCGCAGAAAATAAAAAAATAGCTAAATGTGTAGCAAGAGCAGTAATATCATCAAACCTTGTTAAAACGGCAATGTTTGGTGAGGACGCAAACTGGGGAAGAATTTTATGCGCTATAGGCTATGGCTATAATGAAGTGGATGTTTCAAAGATAGATGTCTTATTAAGCTCTGAAAACGGCAAGGTTGACGTTTGCCAAAATGGCTACGGAGTAGAGTTTAGTGAAGAAATTGCAAAAGAAGTATTGTCTTCAGATGAAATAGATATAAATATCAACCTGAAAGCAGGAAATTCTTATGCCGAAGCTTTCGGCTGCGACTTGACTTATGATTATGTAAAAATAAACGGAGATTACAGGACCTAAAAGGAGTTTATGTATTATGAACGATTCTTATATGGAAAGAGCATTGATTTTATCACAGGCACTACCGTATATAAAGTCATTGGCAGGGAAAACAATAGTTGTTAAATATGGCGGAAATGCTATGATAAATACAGAACTAAAACAGGCTATGATGAGCGATATAGTCTTAATGAAGCTTGTCGGAGTCAATGTTGTACTTGTGCACGGCGGCGGACCGGAAATAAATACGATGCTTAAAAAAATAAATAAAGAGCCCAGATTTATAGACGGTTTAAGATATACTGATAAGGAAACTATGGAAATAGTGCAGATGGTATTAGCCGGAAAAGTTAATAAAAATTTAGTGGCTCTTATACAGGAACATATGGGTAAAGCAATCGGTATATGCGGAATGGATGGGAATCTTTTAGTAGCGGATAAAGCAAAAAAAGAACTCGGATTCGTAGGTGAAATAACAAAAGTTAATACTGATATAATCGAAGAGCTGAATGAAAAAGGTTATATACCTGTAGTTTCAAGTATCGCCAAAGGCCCAAATGCACAGGCTTACAATGTTAATGCAGATACCGCAGCATCAATAATAGCATCAGAATTAAAGGCTGCAAAGTTAGTCCTGATGACAGATATAAAAGGCCTTATGAAAAGCACAGACCAGGAAGATTCTCTTATCCATGTGGTCAATGTCAACGATTCACAGTATCTGTTCGATGAAGGTGTTGTCTCAGGCGGAATGATCCCAAAAGTAAAGTGCTGTATAGATGCAGTCAAAAAAGGCGTTGCAAGAGCACATATAATTGATGGAAGAATCCCACATTCTATTCTAATCGAGTTGTTTACAGATGAAGGCATAGGTACAATGTTCTGCTAAAACTAAATAATAGTGTGTTAGCTTTCACAACAACATAAAACAAGAGGTAGTGATAAAATGAATTTTTCAGATGTTAAATCTTTAAGCAATCAATATTTGATGAGTACCTACAATAAGTTTGACATTTCAATAGAAAAAGGCAAAGACTGTACTTTATATGATATAAATGGAAAAGAATATATAGATCTTACATCCGGTATAGGCGTTAATTGCTTAGGCCACAGTAACCCGATAATAGTGGACGCTGTAAAAAATCAGGCGCAAAAGCTGCTTCATATGTCAAATTTGTACTATAATGAAAATCAGGCAGTGTTGGCTGAAAAATTGGTAAAAGCTTCAAATATGAAAAGAGTGTTTTTCTGTAACAGCGGAGCCGAAGCAAATGAAGGCGCAATAAAAATTGCAAGAAAATACAGCACCGATAAATATAAAAAAGACAGAACAGATATAATAAGCCTTAAAATGTCGTTTCACGGAAGAACAATAACTACACTCTCAGCAACCGGTCAGGATGCTATGCACGAGTATTTTCATCCGTTCACACAAGGTTTTGTCTATTCCAAAGCAAATGACATAGATGATATAAAAAGCAAGATAACCGATAAAACCTGTGCTGTAATGATAGAACTCATACAGGGCGAAGGCGGAGTGGTAGTTCTTGAAAAGGATTTTGTAAAAGAACTTTATGAGCTATGCTCTCAAAAAGATATACTGCTTATAGCAGATGAAGTGCAAACGGGAATAGCAAGAACAGCAAAAATGTTTTGCTTTGAACACTATGATATAATACCTGATATAGTAACTCTTGCAAAAGGTCTTGGCGGCGGATTCCCAATAGGAGCAGTTCTGTGTTCTCAAAAGACAGAAAATACTCTCACTGCTTCAACTCACGGCACAACCTTCGGAGGAAACCCAATGGCCTGCGCAGTTGCAAGTGCAGTAGTAGATGAGGTTTGCAAGAAAGAGTTTTTGGAGGAAGTCGAAAAAAAAGGACAGTATCTTAAAGAGAAGCTGTCAAAAGTAAAAAATGTTATAAATGTAAGAGGAAAAGGCTTGATGATAGGCTTTGATGTGAACAATATGAAAGCTATAGATGTGCTTAATAAGTGTATAGAAAATAATTTGCTTATCCTGACAGCGAAAAATTCATTAAGACTTTTACCTCCGCTTGTCATAAGCTATAGCGATATAGATAAAGCAGTTTGTATACTGGATAAAGTAATCAATAATTGAGGAATGGTGTATGTAATGAATCAAAAACATTTATTAAAGCTTTTAGACTGGAGCAAAGAAGATATTATAGAAATTTTAGATCTTGCAGCAAAGCTTAAATATGAAAATAAAAACGGAATAAAACACGAGATCTTAAAGGGAAAGACTTTAGGTATGATTTTTCAGAAATCCTCAACAAGAACGCGTGTATCGTTTGAAACAGGTATGTACCAGCTTGGCGGACAGGCACTGTTTTTATCAAACAGAGATTTGCAAATAGGCCGCGGCGAACCGGTAGAGGATACAGCAAGAGTCTTATCAAGATATTTAGACGGAATAATGATAAGAACTTTTGAGCAAAAGGAAGTTGAAGATTTAGCAAAATACGGAAGTATTCCGATTATAAACGGCCTTACAGACTTTTGTCACCCTTGTCAGGTGTTAGCAGATTTACTCACAATAAAAGAGTTTAAAGGCAAGCTTGAAGGCCTTAATATGTGCTTTATCGGAGATGGCAATAATATGATGAATTCTCTTATAGTTGGCGGACTAAAAGTGGGTATGAATGTGAAAGTAGCGTGCCCGAAAGATTATAGACCGCCGGAGATTATTTTAGATTTTGCAAAACAATATGATAACTTTGAAATGTATGAAGACCCTCAAAAAGCTGCTATCGGAGCAGATGTAGTCTTAACAGATGTATATACATCTATGGGTCAGGAAGCAGAATCTAAAAAGCGTCTTAATGACTTTAACGGCTATCAGGTCAATAAAGAACTGATGCAAGTAACAAATCCGGGAGCAATGGTACTGCATTGTCTGCCGGCGCATAGAGGAGAAGAAATAACAGCAGATGTGTTTGAAGCTCACGCAGACGAGATCTTTGAGGAAGCAGAAAACAGACTTCACGCACAAAAAGCAGTTTTAGTAGCTTTGCTTAATAAATAAAAGATAAAATCCGGATTATAGAGGTGTTTAATAATGATCGCAATAAAAAAACAAATAGTTTGCCCTCTGTGCAAAGAAACTTCACAGGAAAATATCGTTATTACAGCGGATAAAAGTAAAGACGAAAGAGTAACTGCGGGAATTATAGATGCAAGCTTGTTTTATTCAAAGTGTAAATATTGTGATATGGAAATAAACCTTGTTTATCCATTTCTATACATAGATCCTAAAAATAAAGCGGTAATATATTATCTGCCAAACTTAAAAAGTGATAAATTACTATTTAAGAAAACCTATAAATCATTCCCTCAGCTTAAAGGCTATAAAAAGAGAATAGTCGGAACTCACGAAGAACTAAGAGAAAAAGTGATGATCTTAGAAAGCAATTTAGACGATAAAGTTATAGAGAGGTTAAAATATTCTATATATAAAAGGCTCAGTAAAGAACAAAGAGATAAGTTTAAGAATATGTACTTTTGTATGTCAGACATCGACAGAAAGAGGATAAGCTTCATCATTACACTTGAGAATAATAAAACTGTTTACTACACAGTATCTCTTTTGGCATATACTAAAAGCGAAATATATATAGATAAATACAGGCTAAGCAAAGAAGATCCTAAATATTTTACAAGGATAAACTTTGATTGGATAAAGAATATCGTCAACGAAAAAAGAGATAAATTAAAAGCTGAACAAGATAAAAAAGAGCCGGATATAAAATCAAAAGAAAATGCGGCATCTAAAACACAGGCTGCCCCGATAAAGAAAAAACACAGCGGAAAAACTCTTTTGACTAAAGATCAACTTCTATATATGCAGCAAACAAGAAAGCATATATTCGACTTTGATCAGGAACTGCAGAAAAAATTATCAGACGAAGATTTGCAGGAGCAGATTGGTGAGCAGGAAAAACAAGATATATCTTCAACAGATAAAGCTAAATCTGAACAGGTAAAAGTGCAAGAAGAAGAGAGCAAAAAGATTGAAGAGTCAAAAGCTTTAAGTGAAGAACAAACAAAACAAGCTCCAGCAGAAGAAGTGAAAACAAAAGAAGCTGTGGAAAAAACAGAAGACAAGCAGAAATAGGATAAAATAGTTTTGCAGAGAATTTGCCTTGGTTTACAATAATATTTTAGCGTTGTTGTAGCGTGACGAACACGACCAACACAAACAAAAAAACAACATTTTCAACATAATAGCAAAATACCGCTGAAATACAGCGGTATTTTGCTTTAAAAAAAGAAAAAAATTATAAAAAAGTATTGCATTATTTTATAATAAGGTGTAATATATTACATAGGTTTACATAATATTTTTTTAAACCTAAAATCAATATGTGGAGGGATTTATTATGGATGCACAAAGATTTACTAAAAATTCTTTACTTGCTATCGAATCAGCTCAAAATGTCGCACTGGAATATTCAAATATGCAAATACAGCAAGAGCATCTTCTATATGCTCTGTTATCTTTGGACAATGGGCTTATATCTCAACTGCTTACTAAAATGAATGTTAATATCAATGCAGTAACAAAAGATACTTTAAATAAAATAAAACAAATACCAGGAGTTAGCGGACCGGGCAGAGAAAGTGGTAAAATATATATTTCTCAGGATGTAGACAAAGTTTTAATAGCTTCAGAAAAAAAAGCAGAGGCTATGAAAGATGAGTTTATCTCAGTAGAACATATTTTCAGCGCCTTGATTGAAAATGCAAACACAAGTGTGGAACAAATTTTAAAAAAATACAATGTAACTCAGGAAGAATTTTTAAGTGTCTTGGCTCAGGTAAGAGGAAATACAAGAGTAACAAGCGATTCTCCTGAAGAAACATATGACGCACTGACAAAATATGGCCAGGACTTGGTTTTACTTGCTAAAAATCAAAAATTAGACCCCGTTATAGGCAGAGATGATGAAATAAGAAATGTCATCAGGATACTTTCAAGAAAAACTAAAAATAATCCTGTGCTTATTGGAGAACCGGGTGTAGGAAAAACAGCAATAGCCGAAGGCCTTGCACTCAGAATAGTAAGAGGAGATGTGCCGAATAACCTAAAGGAAATCAAGGTCTTTTCTCTTGATATGGGTGCGCTGATTGCAGGAGCAAAGTTCAGAGGCGAGTTTGAGGAAAGATTAAAAGCAGTATTAAATGAGGTAAAGAAAAGTGAAGGAAAAATAATACTGTTTATAGATGAACTGCATACAATAGTGGGAGCAGGAAAAACAGAAGGCTCAACAGATGCAGGAAATTTATTAAAGCCAATGCTTGCAAGAGGTGAATTGCACTGTATCGGAGCAACAACTCTTAATGAATATCATCAGTATATAGAAAAAGATCCGGCACTTGAAAGGCGTTTTCAGCCGGTTATGGTAAGAGAACCAAATGTAATAGATACGATAAGTATATTAAGGGGAATAAAGGAAAGATACGAGGTTTTCCACGGAGTTAAAATACAAGACAGAGCTTTAATTGCAGCTGCAACATTATCAGACAGATATATATCAGACAGATTTCTGCCGGATAAGGCAATAGATCTTGTTGATGAAGCTTGTGCAATGGTCAGAACAGAGATAGATTCAATGCCTATTGAGCTTGATGAGGTCGCAAGAAAGATAATGCAGCTTGAAATAGAAGAGGCGGCATTAAAGAAAGAAACAGATTCAATCTCAAAAGAGCATCTTGATGAGATACAAAAAGAACTTGCCGATAAAAGAGATATTTTTAACTCTATGAAAGCAAGATGGGAAAATGAAAAATCGTCTATAGGAGAGCTGCAGAAGCTCAGAGAGGAAATAGACAAAACCAACGCGATAATAGAAAAGGCTGAGCGTGAATATGATCTTAATAAAGCAGCGGAATACAAATATGGAAAATTACCGGAGCTTTTGAACAGATTAAAAGAAGCAGAAGAGAAGCAAAAAGAAACAGATAAGCACACTCTTTTGCAGGATAAGGTTACAGACGAAGAAATAGCTGAGATAATTTGTCGCTGGACAGGAATACCGGTTTCAAAGCTTATGGAAGGCGAAAGAGAAAAACTTCTAAGAATGGAGGATATACTCCATAAAAGAGTAATTGGTCAAAATGAAGCGGTAGAAAAAGTAAGCCAGGCGATTATGAGATCAAGAGCGGGAATAAAAGATCCGAACAGACCGGTAGGATCATTTATGTTTTTAGGACCGACAGGAGTTGGAAAAACAGAACTTGCAAAGGCAATAGCAGAAGTATTATTTGATGATGAGCATAATATAGTAAGGCTTGATATGAGTGAATATATGGAGAAGCACTCTGTTGCAAGACTGATAGGAGCACCTCCGGGATATGTTGGATATGAGCAAGGCGGCCAGTTAACAGAGGCAGTAAGACGCAGACCATACTGCGTAATATTATTTGATGAGGTAGAAAAAGCACATCCTGATGTATTTAATGTGCTGCTGCAGGTTCTTGATGACGGAAGAATAACCGATTCACAAGGCAGAACAGTAGACTTTAAAAATACGATTATAATAATGACATCAAATCTTGGCTCAAGTTATATTCTTGACGGAATAGATAAAGAGGGCAATATATCTGATGAGGCAAGAGAAAAGGTATCAGGATTATTAAAGCAGCAATTCAGACCTGAGTTTTTAAATCGTCTTGACGAGATAGTATTTTACAAACCGCTTACAAAATATGAAATAAGCAATATAGTAGACCTGCTGCTTAAAGATTTACAAAAGCGTTTAGCAGATAAGCATATAACAGTTTCACTAACAGATAAAGCCAAAGAATATCTTATTGATATAGGTTATGACCCGATATATGGAGCAAGACCGATGAAAAGGCTTATACAGTCTAAGATAGAAACGCTTATAGCAAGGAAGATAATAGCAGATGAGATATCAGCAAACACAGAGTTAGAAATAGACTACGATAACGATGTGTTATATGTTAAACAGACAAGCTAAAAAAGGAAGAACTCCTTTGCCGTTTAAATTGGCAAAGGAGTTTTTATTTGTTTGTTTATAATGGTCTTTGAGGTAAAGTAAACTGCTGCGGCTATTATTGTACCAATAAGAGCGCCCGCGATTACATCGGTAGGATAGTGAACCTGGAGATATAATCTGGAAAATGCAATAAATAAAGCAAGTATATAAGCGGACAGACCGATATTTTTATTAAATCTCAGAAGAATAAATGCGCTTGCAAAAGAAACTGCTGAGTGAGCTGATGGGAATGAAGAACCGTTAGGAGCAGGTATGATAATTGCGATGTCAGGGTTTTCGATAAACGGTCTTGGACGGTCGAATATTTCTTTTAGTACAATTTGACAGATAAGGAAAGTTAAAATAACACTTATAAGCAGCAGAATACTGTAGATTCTGTATTTTTTAAGGATAAAGACTTTTATATTTTCGTCTAAATATTGTTGTTTTAAGAAAAACATAACAAATGCGGTTAAAATCCAAATTTCGCCGTGGTCGCAGATAGCAGAAAAAATCTTCATAACATTATCTAAATTAGCAGAGTAGCAAAAATTTTGGATCCAATCTAAAATAGAAGTATCGAAATTCATTTAAAAATCTCCGTTAATTTAATATTTTTTAAAGTTTTTCTTTTTAAAATCTTTTCTTGTAGATTTTGGAAAACTGCTGTCTTCATCGCCATAAAGAGCAGCTCTTCTTGAAAGGTTAATTCTGCCTTTATCGTCTATTTCGGTGATTTTAACAAGAACCTCATCATCGATATTAACAACATCAGTAACCTTATTGACGTGAGATTTCTCAAGCTGAGATATATGAACAAGACCCTCTTTACCGGGAGCAATTTCAACAAAAGCACCAAAGTCAGTAATTCTTGTGACTCTGCCCTTGTAGATAGAATTGACTTCAGGGTCGTTAATTATTGTTTCGATGATGTTGTAAGCTTTTTGACAATCCTGGAGTTCACTTGAAGAGATAAACACTTTACCGTCATCTTCGATATCAATTTTGACATTACATTCAGCGATAATTTTCTGAACAACCTTGCCGCCTGAGCCGATAACATCACGAATTTTATCAACCGGGATCTGCATATTCATCATTTTAGGAGCATATTTAGACAGCTCAGCTCTTGGTTTATCAATAGCCTTGAGCATAATTTCATCTAAGATATAGAGTCGGGCTTTATATGTTTTTTCCAAAGCTTCTTTTACAATCTCAGGTGTAAGGCCATCGACTTTCAAGTCCATTTGTATAGCGGTAATACCTTTATGAGTACCGGCAACTTTGAAGTCCATATCACCGAAGAAGTCTTCAAGGCCTTGAATATCGACCATAGTTAAGAATTCGTCTTCGTGAGTAATAAGGCCGCAGGATATACCGGCAACAGGAGCTTTAATAGGCACACCTGCATCCATCAGAGCAAGAGTTGAAGCGCACACAGAGCCTTGAGAAGTAGAGCCGTTAGAAGAAAGGACTTCGGACACTAATCTGTAGGAATATGGAAATTCCTCAACGCTTGGGATAACGGGGACTAAAGCTCTTTCAGCTAAAGCACCGTGACCGATTTCGCGTCTTCCGGGGCCTCTTGAAGGTCTTGCCTCGCCCACAGAATATGCCGGGAAGTTATAGTGGTGCATATATCTTTTGTATTCCTCGTCATCAATACCGTCTAAGATTTGGTGTTCACTGATAAGGCCTAAGGTAGCGATAGTTAGAACCTGAGTCTGGCCTCTTGTGAACAGGCCGCTTCCGTGAGTTCTTGGAAGAATACCTACTTCAGCAGCAAGAGGTCTGATTTCGTCTAAAGCTCTGCCGTCTACTCTTTTATGCTCAAAGAAAAGCTGATCTCTTACAATTTTCTTTTGGGTTTTATAAAGGCATTCTTCGATTTTAGATTCCTGATCAGGATATAACTCATCAAATTTTTCGTGTACTTTCTCATATATAGGTTTAAGACGATCATCTCTTACAGTTTTATCATCGGTATCAAGAGCATATTTAACATCTTCCACAGCGAAGTCAAAAATTTCATTAAACATCTGTTCTGATGGGGCAGAGGACTCATAAGAGAATTTGTCTTTTCCGATTTCCTGTTGGATATTTTTTATAAATTGTATAACTGATTGGTTTGCGTTATGGCCTGCCATAATAGCATCATACATAACCTCGTTTGAAACTTCATCAGCACCGGCCTCTATCATAGCGATAAGTTTATCAGTTGAGGCGACTGTTAAAGACATATGATTATTTTCTCTTTGCTTTGCTGTTGGGTTTATGACAATTTGGTCATCGACTAAGCCGACACTAACGCCGCTTATAGGGCCATTCCAGGGTATATCAGAAATAGAAATAGCGGCAGAAACGCCTATCATAGCAGTAATTTCGGGAGAGCAATCCGGGTCTACAGACATAACAGTACAGACAACAGATACATCATTTCTCATATCTTTTGGGAAAAGAGGTCTGATTGGTCGGTCGATAACTCTTGAAGCTAAGATAGCTTTTTCAGAAGGGCGACCCTCACGCTTTAGGAAAGAGCCAGGGATTTTTCCGACTGAATAGAGTTTTTCTTCAAAGTCAACAGAAAGAGGGAAGAAGTCTATACCATCTCTTGGTTTAGCAGAAGCGGTAACAGCGACATTGACAACGGTATCGCCATAGCGGACAAGGCAGGAGCCGTTAGCAAGTTGAGTGAGTTTACCTGTTTCGATTACTAATTTTCTTCCGGCAAGTTCTGTTTCAAAGATCTTATAATTTTCAAACATAAAATTCCTCCTAAAATTAAAAATACACTACTGCCGTCGGAGGTCGGAAGTCAACCATTGAGAAGCAAAAGATCAAGAGCTCACTTCTGACTTCTGACATAGCAGTAATGAAAAAGAACAAAAACAAACCAAACAGCCTAAGGACTGCTTGTCAATAGTGGAAAAAGACAAGCAGAATTTAGGCCGAAAATTTGAACAGTAATTATTTACGAATACCGAGTCTTGCGATGATAGAACGGTATCTTTCGATGTCAACCTTGATAAGGTAGTTTAAGAGATTTCTTCTTTTACCGACCATTTTAAGAAGTCCGCGACGAGAGTGGTGGTCTTTTTTATGGATTTTCAAATGGGCAGTTAAATCGTTAATTCTCTTTGTAAGGATAGCGATTTGGACTTCAGGAGAACCGGTATCGCCCTCGTGGTTTGCATACTCCTGAATAAGCTGGATTTTTTCTTCTTTCAACATAAATATCACCTCATTGATAAATTTCAACCCAACACAGTAAAAGGAAAGGTGATCTCCTGATAAAAGGCATACCCCTGAGACCGTGAAAGGTTATCGACAAAAATTATACCACAAAAAAAACATAAAGTAAACACATATTTTCCATATTGTAAAAAAATCTTTTAAAATTTTGTGCATAATTTAGGGTCAGAAGCCGAATAATCGTGTATAGTTTATAAATTTAATAGTTGGTTATCAGGAGTTCTTTTATCAAGCCTCTGTTACTGCCTTTGCTGTTTATATATCTTTTAGCATCCACTCGATAGATATTAAGCGGAGCATATAAGTCGTCGAAGAAGTTATCATTTGGGTCTATATTTTTCGGGTCAGAGTTATTAGCCATTATCTTAACGTTTTGTTTTGTAAGCTCTTTTATATATTCTGCAAGTTCTATTTGATGCTTGTCTGAAAAGTTTTCTAAGTTATATGAAGTAAAGCGTGAAGTTTTGGTAATAGGTCTGTAGGGAGGGTCAAAATAAACGAATGTATTTTCATCAACAAAGCTGCTGATAGTTTTATAATGAGCGACTGTCATTTTCACATTTTGAAGTTTTTCGCAAACAAGAAGGATATTTTCTTTATCACATATAGTAGGGTTTTTATATGAGCCTATAGGGACATTAAATTCACCTTTTTTATTAACTCTGTAAAGGCCGTTAAAACAGGTTTTATTTAGGAATATGAATAAAGTAGCTCTTGTCAGAGCGTTTGCAGCAGACGGATTTTTTATAAACTCGTTAAACTCGAATCTTTTATCATAATAATATTGTTTGCGGTGATAATCATTAAGTTTCAGATATTCATCCTCTATCATTTCAAGTCCGGCAATAAGAATATCAGCATTATATTTTATAGACTCAAAGGCATTTATAAGCTCATAATTTGCATCATTTATAAGGATTTGATCTAAGCAATAGGAATTAAGAACATCAAAAAGCACAGCTCCGGCACCGACCATTGGTTCGCAGTATTTTTTAATAGTTACTCCAAGTTCTTTTGGGTAGAACTGTCTGATTTGTGGCAGCAGCTGACTTTTACCGCCGGCCCACTTGAGAAACGGCCTGGCGTTTTCATTGTTGTCATACCTTACACTTCGTCTGTCTGATGGCTTTTTTGCATCTTTGGGAATAATCCACATATTACCGAGCATAGCAGCATTTTCTATACGGTTTTCGCGGCAAAGGGTGATTACCCGTCTATGAGAGATATTCCATTTTTCAGCAGCTTCACTTGCTGACATATATTTAATTTGCGGCATAAATAATCCTCCAAAACAGTTTGTAATAATATTATATTTTATATTTAAAACAATAGCAAGGATAAAAAGAAACGAGCAAACAGTTGCTCGTTTGAAAGTTATAATTATTTTATTGCCTGTCGTTTTTGAGTTTTCTTCCAGTTATAAAAACTATAGGAGTCATTTATCATAAATATTATAAAACAAATCACTACTGATATGTAAGATGAGTCATAAACAGAAGCTAAAATCCATAACACGATTAAAACAATATCGTTAGAAATATAGACAACAGCAAAATAAGGGCTTCTTCTGGCCATAAGGTAAGCACCGAGAAAGCTTGTGGTTATTGAGATAGTGCTGGGAATGAGGTTTGTGGTATTAAGAGCAAAGAGTATATAGTAGAACATATAAGTTACAGCAATAGAAACAAAGAATATGATAATCAGTTCTTTTAAGCGTATCTTACTCACAGCGACTTCAGACTTATTTCCGTTATAAGGGTTTCTAAGCCAGGAGATAAGAGCAAAAAGCGACATAGGCAAATTCATTCCAAGATATGTTATCATCTCACCGTAATAGGCAAATGAAAAAGAAATAATGCCGTAAAATATGCTAAAAAGAACCATAAGAAATTGCCCGAAAGGGTTTCCTTTTGCTATGAATATAAGCGATGTTGTACCGATTAGAGAAGAAATAAGGGTCAGATAATTTGAACGGTCAAATATAATAAAAGATACGATGATAAAAACTGAGGAAAAGGACCATAAAAACAGCTCAAATTTAGTAAAATAGTTAAAAAACTTTGTTATCAGAGTCAAAAATTTACCTCCTGCAAAAATAGTATGAGTAAAATGTCATAAAATGGTTTAAAAGCGTGTTATTGTTTTGCGTTATTTTCCAAGTCAAAGATATATTTAGCAAAATTCTCGGCATTTTTTAAATCAACATCATCGGGATGGCCTATGTGAGCAGAATTAAAAGCGCCTTTACAGTGAAATTCTTTATCAGAAACAGGGATATTAACTTTTTTAGCAACATCAGAAACAGGTTTTATCAAGGAAGACATCAACGCAGATGAGCCAAAGCAGTAAATTTTACCTATATTACTGTGGTTG
>JAUMXZ010000026.1 GCA_030528905.1 Clostridia bacterium
CGATTTTTAGATCACCACGCTTGAGTTCGTTATAAAACTCTTTTTCAGTAACCTTGTTCCATTCAATCACAACAGATTGTTTATCGGGAATAATATATCTATCGGCAGTTTCAATTTCTTCAACCGTGTATTTACTGCCAATTAGAATATCATTAAAGTATGCTGTTCCATTTTTATCAGTTACAGCATATTCATTAACATTTTCACCGCTTAACGAAGTACCGTAAAGACGGAATTTCATACCCTCAACCAAATTGTCTTCCGAAGTCTTTACGATTTTTAAATCACCGCGCTTGAGTTCATTATAAAATTCCTTTTCGGTGACTTTATTCCATTCAATTTCAGCAACTTGGCTATCAGGAATAATATATTTCTCTGCCGTTTCAACTTCAACAAGAGTATAATTCTTTCCGATTAAAACATCGTCAAAAGTTGCTACACCGTTTTTATTTGTCACAGAATAAAGATCAATATTTTTCCCT
Organism: Clostridia bacterium; assembly: GCA_030528905.1. Lineage (GTDB taxonomy): Bacteria > Bacillota > Clostridia > Oscillospirales > Acutalibacteraceae > JAUMXZ01. Next base: position 483 of record JAUMXZ010000026.1, read on the forward strand.
GATTCTGATTTGCCATACAAACGGAATTTAATGCCCTCAACTAAATTGTCCTCAGAAGTTTTAACAACACGCAAATCACTCCGTTTAAGCACATTATTAAAACTTACCACCGTTGTTTTACCGCTACTTACAGTTACAGCTTTGCTCTGTTGGGGCATATAATAACTAATTGCTGTTTCTGTAACAGTGTAATTTCCGGGCTTTAGATTATCAATTTTGATTTCACCTGAAGCATTAGTTTTAACGGTCTTATTTACACCGTTTCCTGTTAAGGTGAAAGAAATATCAGCAACCTTGCCGTCCTCACTCGTCTTTACAATCTTACAGTTGCCGGGGATTTGTTCATTAACAGCATTGATAGTAATAGTTCCGTTAGGGGTGTTTTTATTCAGCGTAACCGTCCATTCGGATGTTCCGCTGCTTTGATACCCTGTCGGGAATACCGTTTCTTTCACTTTATAAGTTCCGAAAGGTACGGTATTTCCTGTGGTGGCATATCCGCTGCTGTTAGTCGGGCCGATCTTAAATGCGATAGAAGAATCAGCGGTATTGGTTGCAACAAATACTGCACCGCTTAATGCTTTTCCATTCTCATCAACCTTTTTAACTTCAATAGCGCCCTGTTGCTGAAAAATCTCCTCATCCAGATGGAAATAGGCATTAGGATAAGATGATTTATCTCCGGCTTGCCCCATCCAGTCAACACGGGAGATTTCGGGGCCTCTATCGTTGCCCACGTGGATAATAAAGTCAACACCGTTATACGTGCCTGAATAAACGGCAATATGGGTGTGTGAGTTTTCGGATGTACCGAAAATAATCAAATCGCCGGGGGCTAACTTGCTACGGTCAACATTAGAGGAACTTGTACCGATCTTTTCAATTTTCCCCTCGTTAGCAAGTTTGTTGAGTGCTGTCTGCCAAGTAACAACCGCCTGTGAGTTCATTCCGGTTGCGTTAACTGCATCGGTAATAAACTGTGTATCTGCACCCTCAATGTTAGGCAGATAGTTACAAATAAAGTACGTGACAAAGGATGCACATACAAGGCCATACTGCTCAAACCTTGCAATATTAGGTGCTTTGCCCGTTACGGTTGAACTGTCGGCAACAGTTTCCTGTCCAGACGGAGTACCATTATAGGTAATATTTGATAAAATAGCGCTCGGTGTTCTCGAACCGTAGCTGCCGTACTGATAAAGCGTTCCGTCATTCTTTTGCTTTTGCACATCGTACCCTGTGTATTCAAGGGCGCGAAGTATGGCACTATCCACCATATTATCCGGCAGATCGGATGCCGGGGCGGCGCTTGCTGTGATTGCCGAGAACGGCATAGCCGTCATTAGCAGAAGCAAAGCCAGAAATACGGATAGTAGCCGGGTGTGTAGTCTTTTCTTGTGTTTCATTTGCATTTTCCTTTCTGAAATTTGATATAAAAAAAGAACCCTTGATTGTAATTTCAAGAGTTCCTTTTTCCAAAGTTATAAAGTTTTTAGCCGTAATTCACATTGTTTACAAGCACACAACAGTACCAATAACCGCTTGAAGCATTATATACACAACCAACGGCTATGTAACTGTTATCTGTACTTCCAACATAGTTCCAATGTCCTGAACTATTGCGGAAACCGTCTGCAATCTTCTTTGCAATATCGTCTGCCGTTCCACTCCATCTGCCTTTTGCAATAGCCTCTCCGCAATATGCCGTATAGTAATTACTGCTTTCGGGCAAACCAAACTCGGTCATATCTACATATTCTCCGTATTTATAGTTCGCATAGGCTTTTCGCTGATCCTCGGCAGAGTGGGCAAAATTAGTAATTAGTTGATTACTTCTATACTCGGCAATCTTTGTCATTCCCGATAATGCTGTCAGCTTGGCAGAGCCTTGTGTTTCTCTGTGCTGATTGATATAATATACAACCCTTTGAGCAACCTCAACCCCTGTAGGTCTTACGATTTCAGGCACAGTGCTTTCGGTTGTTTCTTTGGGTGGCTCTGTTTCGGTAGGTTTACTTGTGGTTTCCTCTGTAGGCTTTAGGGTTGGTTTTGATACAACCGTGTTTTCAGAAGTGTCGGGAAGTTCCTTTTTAGGTTCTTCTTTTTTTATTGTTTCTTCTGTCGGCTTTTGGGTTGTAACCGCCTTGTTATCTTCGGTCTGCTGTTCCTTGCCGTCCTCAACGCTCTCTTGGGCTTGTGACGGCTCTTTCTGTGTTTGGGTAGGTTCTTTATCCTCTAAAACATCAGGGGTTGTAACGGTGCTTGTATCGTCTTTCTCGGTTATTGTGCTTACAATACCGCTTGAAGTATCAATGTCTTGTTTTGTAGCGCAGGAGCAAAGCACCGTCAAACATAAAAGCAAACATATTATTAAACTGTATTTTTTCATAATCCTTTTACCTCATCATATAAATTCAAATCTAAAAATGTGTAGTATGGTGTTCCTGTAGTAACAACGATAGAAACATTGTTTTTTCTCATATTTTCTATCGCCTGATAGAGTTCTGTTCGATTTTGTGAGATCCAATTCAGGTTTTCTACTAACAGAATATCCATCTCGCCGTTTTCGGCAGCAGATACAACCTTTCGGAATTGTTTTTTTGCATCAGAGTGGAAGTCACCGCACTCACCGACAACATCCCAATTATTATCATCTGCGTACTGAAATAACATTTTTCTCTGTTCTTTCAGTTTTTCCTCACGATACCAAGTACGATAATAAATCCAAACCCGATTACCCTCAATACTCGGTATGGTATATGTTTTGGTGACTAATTGCTCTTGACCGTTTAGGGGCTTTAGCGTAATCGTAATTTCCACACGATCATTCATATAAACCCGTATTTTCTTTACAAAACGCTGTATTGTTTTACGGTCAAGTGATGTACGGTTGAGCAACGATTCCAAAAATGCTTGTGTTTCCGTTTCGACATTAACTACTTCGGACGTGCTTTGCAGGGCTGTTATTTCCTCATTCAAAGCCTTTTCCGCTTCTGCAAGTTTGCTATAAAGCACTTCGTTTTGTTCTTTGGTAATTTCACCTGATAGCAGTTGCTTAAATAACTTTTCCTTTTTAGCAGGGATGGAATTTAATTTTAACCGTAATGACCTTATTTTGTTTGCTCTGCTGTTCTTACGGGCGGCTTTTTTAGCAACCTGAATTTGCTCTTGCAGTTTTCGGGCTTCTTCCTTAATAGCCATCAAGGTAAGTACAACCAAATCGCTTTGATACGCACGGTTACATTTACATTCAGTAGTAACACCGTTCTTATATTCATTACAGATATAATAGGGGTTTTTAACATCATAGAAAGTTAGCGACATACCGCAATATCCACAAACAATATTGCTGAAAAGTCGGGGACTTTCTTTGTTCGGTTTTGCGGTCTGTTTCTTTTGTCTGTCAGGTCTGCTATTAACCGCATCAAACATTTCTTGCGGAATAATTACAGGAAAAACATTCGGTATTACTATCCATTCCTCTTTCGGTGTGGCTATCTGCTTTTTACTGCCAATTTGAGCAACACGGGTTTTTCCGTATATATACTTTCCTGTGTATCTCTCATCTCGTATGATATTGGTTATCATATTTGAGTTCCAAATATATCGGCTTGCTTTTTCTCTCCAATTTTTTACGGTTTTATGATGTTTCCGTAAGGATTGTAACGGTGTAATAGCACCCATTTCATTAAGCACTTGGGCGATCTGCTTATTTGATTTACCCTCTAACACCGATCTGAAAATATAACGGACAATCTCTGCGGATTCCTCGTCAATTTCAAGTTTATACTTTTCAGACGATTTTACATATCCGTAAGGTGCGTAACTTGCGTGAAATTTGCCTTTTTCGGCTAATTGATTATGAGCACATAAAACCTTTTGCGATAATGTAACGCTGTAATATTGGTGCATTATCTGTTTGAAACCCACATCAATCATTCCGGCACTACCGTATTTATATCTGTGGCTATCATAACCATCATTAACGGAAATAAAGCGAACCCCAAGGAACGGAAAAATCTGTTCAAGATAATCGCTTGCATCAATATACCCTCTGCCAAATCGGGAATAGTCCTTAACGATAATCGTTTTTATCGTTCCTTTCTTGACTTCCTCCATAAGCCTTTGAAAAGCACTACGCTCATAAACCATACCACTTTCGCCATCATCAATGAACTCTACACTTTGCAAAACCTTTAAGTCGGGGTGTTGTTCAACATAATTTTGCAATAACGCTCTTTGGTTAGCAATACTGTCGCTTTCATCGGTAGATTTCAACTTGTCACGATCCTCAACAGAAAGCCTTAAATAGTACGCAAGTAAATCTTGGTGTATAGTTATGCCGAGCATACATCCACCTCCAAACTTTCCATACGGCTTATGAGTTCTTGAAATACATCCTGATACTTCAATTTAACTGTGATTTTCTTGTCAATATCAATATCCATTCGTTCAACCAACGCAAATATTAACTCTTTTGTGATTTCCGTCTGCTCATTGAACTGTAATATCTTTGAAACAAATTCTTTTGTGGGCTGTTTTTCGGCAACCCTTGTCTTTTCCTGAATTAACTCTGTCAAGATCAAGGTCTTTTCCACAATGGAATATTCCGTCAAGTTCTTTTGCTGTAAATACTGCGGTTCACTTATATGTCCCATACATAACTGTTCAAAGAGCATAACAAGGGACACCTTTTTTCTCTCCAGCTCTGTTTCTACAGTTTTAATCTTTGCATCAATTTCTTCGTGCTGATTAAAACTCATAGACATTGTATTCATAGAACGGATACATTTACCGAGTATTGCAAGCTGCGATTTAATTTCGGTTGTAACTACGCTTTCAACCTCTTTTTCCATAACATTTTTCATATTGATACACCCTGCATATCCGCAACTTGCGTGAGTACGGCAAACATAAACATAATAGTTTTCTTTCTTTCGCCATCTTCTTGCCATAGGCTTTCCGCAATGCTCACAGTACATCAAACCTAACACAAGGGATTCCTTGTGTTTTTCAGGACAATCTATTGGGGCTGTATAGCGTTTTTTAGGTAATCTGCTTTGTACTCTGTCCCAAAGCTCTTGCGTAACAATCGGCTCATTAACATTCTCATACAATTTCCATTTTTCTTTAGGGAAACGCACATTAGGCTGATTATCACAATAACGCTTATAACTCTTTCCCTGATACATATGACCGAGATAAACAGGGTTTTTTAACATATTGATTATCATTCCAATATTCCAAAGACCGTATTTACTGTTCTTTTTGCCCTTACCCTTTGAAATAAAGTATTGTTTAGGGGTTAATGTACCCGATTTGATAAAATGCTCCGCAATCTGTGTTGTAGAGTAGCCGTCTGCGTACATTTCAAATATTGTTCGTACAACAGGAGCAACTTCTTCATCAACGCTGAATGGGTGCATAGGATCGCCCGATTTTTTATAGCCATACGGCACAGTTCGGTAAAGCATTTCACCGTTAGCCCTTTTGGTATCAAAGGCAGAGCCAATTTTACTTGACAAATCTCTTGAATAAGCCTCGTTCATAAGGTTTTTCATAGAACGCATTATATCGTCAACCTTACATTCGGGACTAAAGGTATCTACGTTATCAAGTACCGCTATAAAACGGATACCGAGAAACGGAAATATCTTCTCAATATATTCCTCGGCTTCAAGGTAACTTCTTCCGAAACGGCTTAAATCTTTAACGATAACACAGTTGATTTTTTTGTGTTTTATATCATCCATCATACGATTGAAGTCAGAACGCTCAAAGTCTGTTCCTGTTTCGCCGTTATCGGTGTAAATATCCACAAGTTCGATTTCAGGATGCTCGGCAAGGTAATCACGGATAAGAAGTTCTTGATTTTCCAAACTCTCGCTTTCTTTACCGTATCCACCGTCCAAAAGTGATAACCGCCGATACATTCCGGCATTATAGGTTATTTTCGCTTTCTTTTTCTCTGTGACAACATTATTATTTCTATCAGAAATCTGCTGTCTGCGTGATACTCTCCCTGCCATATTATCCAACCTCCTTTAATGGGTTAGTTCCGTCAAAGTCGGTCATTTTTTGAGAATATAGGATATATTCCATAGCAGCCTTAAAATCGGATTCGTGATGGAAAACAATCTCAATTCTTTTTGTGGAATGGATATAAATTCTTTTCACCATCCGAACAAGCAACAGCCGATCAATATGTTCTATATTCTTATTTTCTATAAAGTAATCAATCCATTCGGTTTTCGGAGTTCTATTTTCCATAATTTCATTTATCGTTTGTTGCCTTTTTTCGATAGCAGAACGAATTTCGCTACATTTTTTATCGTAAATAGCAGTATATTCTCGGTACATATCCTCTGAAATTGTACCGTCAATATATTTTTCAAAAGCCGAGGTCTTAAAATGTTCGTTGTGTTTCAGTTCCTTGTTTAGTTCAACAAGCTGCTGATCGAGTTTTATGGCCTCAAATGACTTTCGGGGCAAAGTGCTTATATAGTCAAGCATTTCTTTTAGTTTAAGTACCGCTTGTATCTCGTTTTTAATAGCACTTTCAACTATCTTAAATAATGCTTTTTCACTTATATTGTGTATGGTACAAGCCTTTGTATTAAGTCGGTATGTTGAGCAAATGTAGTAATCGTACTTTTTACCGCCTGATTCTACAACACGGTGTACCATACCTTGCTTACAATCACCGCAAAATATCAGCCCTGAAAAGATGTATGTTTTTTCGGCACCGGGGGCAATTCGGGTATCAGAAAGTATTAGGTCATTTGCGATATTAAAATCTTTTTCGCTTATGATAGGTTCGTGAGCGTTTTCTACACAAATCCATTCACTTTCATCACGCAACATACTTTTCTTAATTTTGTAATTCGGACGAACCCTTTTACCTTGCTCCAACCGTCCTATATATACCGCATTGTGAAGAATACGAGATACGGTTGTAGGCGACCAAAGGGAACGATTTTTAGATTTGAAACCGCAATAAAATCTCTGACCGCACATTTTCTTGTATTCAAACGGTGACGGTACACCCTCGTCATTAAGACGATTGGCAATAGCCAAAATGCTCATACCCTCCAATTTCTTGTTAAATATATCTTTAACTATGATGGCAGCAGGTTCATCAATAATAAGACGGTGCTTATCTTCAATATCCTTTTTGTAACCATAAACTGCAAAGGGATTAACACATTTGCCGTTTTTTCGGGCAACATCCAAATAACTACGAATTTTAATTGAAGTATCGCTACAATATGAATCATTCATCAGGTTTTTCAGGGGAATGATTAAATTGTCGGTGGACGGATCTGAATACAGGCTATCGTAGTTATCGTTTATGGCAATAAAACGAACACCCATAAACGGGAAAATCTGTTGCAGATATTTACCCATTTCAATATGGTTTCTACCAAATCGGGATAAATCCTTTACGATAACGCAATTTACCTTTCCTGCTCGAATATCATCCATCATTTCCTGAAAACTCGGACGGTTAAAATCAACACCGCTATAACCATCGTCAACTCGTTCTTTATGGAACTTAATTTCAGGATGTGATTTTAAGAAATTGTTTATAAGTTCGCGCTGATTATAGATACTATCGCTTTCAATTTTATCTCCGTCTGCTACAGATAATCGCATATATTTATCTGCATAATAAACTGTTGTTTGCATAAAAAAACCTCCTAATTGCAGAATCCCGTTAGAGAAATCCTAACAATTAGAAGGTTGTTTTTTTATTATGCTTAATTTAGTCCGACCTCATTATAGCACAACAGCTTATGCCGCGTCCAGACTTTTTTTAATTAAATTTGCGGCTTTTTTGTTAAGTTTCTCATTTTACTGTTTCATACCAGCGATCTCAAATAACTTTCCAGCCTTTCATTCAAGCTGCCACCGCCCTCGGTGTAGGATATTTTAACGATATATTTTCCGTGCTTATAGCAATAGGGGTTTTTAATCTGTTTCAGATAATCAACCATTTTTTGCTCGGTTGTAAGGGATGAATCAATTTTTACATCCCTTATATCCTGTAAAGTGCTTGGATCGACAGTACGAATATCTACGCTCTGCATTTCTGCCAAAAGCTCACGTGCTGTCTTATCCATAGGCAGCACCTATTCGTTTGGCTCAATATAGCGAAGTCCCAAACTGATACACAACGCTTTATTGACCTTTTCCATTGTTTTATCATCAAGAGTTCCGATATATCCTTTAATCCGGCTCCGGTCGATAGTTCTAACTTGTTCCAACAGCAACAGCGAATCTCTATCAAGCCCAGCGACATTTTTTAGTGCTATATGTGTAGGCAAGGATGATTTTGCAGTTTTGCTTGTAATCGCCGCCGCTATGATGGTGGTAGAACTGAATTTATTTCCTACATTATTTTGAATTATTAGAACCGGGCGTGTACCACCTTGTTCCGAACCGACAACAGGCTCAAGATTAACATAGTACAGTTCGCCTCGTTTGATTTCTCTTTTCACTTCGTAAACCTCCCGTTTTTTAGTGGTAAGTAAAAGCCGAAGAATAGGCAGATTTCGCCCATACTTCGGCTTGTTGTTTTCAATCTGTTTTCTTGTATCAAATTTGTCCTCGACACCCCTGATACAGGGAAGTTACCAAACGGCTGATTGCTTTTCAGCCTCACGGGAATCTCACCCCCTCGTGGTTCTCACGAAGCTGCCCCCACTTGTTGCGACGGCTCACGGTCACACACCGCTTCAACGCTCGACTTTATGGCCGGACAGGAGTATCATTGTCCTACTCTGTTGGTCTTGGCCGCACCGATAGCAACTCGGTTTTTACCGCATAGACTTTATCGCTCGGCTTATTGCTGTCTTGGCGCGTCTGCGGAGATGGCTTACCGTTCCTCACGGAAACAGAGAGAATGTTTTTGGCAAATGGGTATTCACTTGTCAAGGATCAAGAGGACGGTGTGAACTATGTCCTTTCACCTAATGCACTTTTTCGGGGGTTTTGTAGGGGTATTTTTGAAAAAAAGATTAAAAAAATAAAAAAAGAGGACTGCCGTAATGACAGTCCTCCGAAAATCACTTGATTTTGCTATGATATTTTTTTAGTTTTTTCAGGGCAAAGTTTACGCACTCCTCAACCGAAGTCCAATGAACACCCTCAATCTCTGCTATTGCTCTAAAGCTCTTGCCCTCAACACAATGCAGATATAAACGGCGCTTTTGTTTTTCGGTCAGCCCTGCAGCACGAAACAGCTTGTCCATTTTACGCTTGTCCTGTTCTTTTTTCTCTTGCTGTATGTATTGCTCATCAACAGGCGGTATGGCACAGGCAAGGTTGTTTTCCAAATCGTTAATGGATACCAGCTTTCTGCCTTGTGCTGTTTCAAGCCGGATTTCCTCTAAAAAGATTTCATCAGATATAGCCTTGAGTCTTAAAAAATCTTCCTCGGTCTTATCCGGGTTTTCTCTTAAATAGTCCTCTAAAGTAATCTCTATCGTTTCATCATCAAAACGATAAACAATACCTTTACTGAATTTATTTACTGCATAATCACTATCACGATAATTTTTCACTAAACTATCCTCCAATCTGTTTTTTTGTGATTAAAAACAGATTGAAAGGGCGGTGATCTACATCGTGGGACAATGCGGTTATACGAACATATTGAAATTAAAGTTAGGGCAAAACAAAACAAGCCAAATTCACCCCATAATACAGGGGCAAACTTGGCTGTACGGTAGTCGGAATATGATTTAGGTGCAGGGGGTTTATCCGAATCTTTTTTATTTTTAGATGATTTGATTTTATGTGTTCTGTGTGTTCGATACTTCCTCGCACCATTTATACACCAATAAATGAAGTGTATTATGTAATGGTTGCTTATCATACGCATCCTCCAACCGCACGGCAGCAATACCGCACTTGACGGTCAGATGCTACTGTTTACGATCAGGGGGCATTGCAGCCACGCCAAATTTTGTATTTACTTGTTGGTTCTTGCTGTTGTTCGATGACGCTATCCATCGTAAATTCTCCTTTCATATATTAAACATACAAAATATGGTGAAATTTCTTCATTATTATCATAACTTATCGAAACAAAAAAATCTGTAGTTCCTTGTCGGGCATATTGGTTCTATTTTTGACATATAATGATGTTTTAGGTCGAAAAGGGCAAAAAAATAGCCACTATGAGCAAAAATGCTCATAGTGGCTAAATAAATCAAATGATTAGTTATCACTATATGATACAAAACCCTGTCCGCCGCCTATATTGTATATTCCATAAAAATTATTTGGTAGCACCTTAATATCATTTGTGTTTAGGTGTGACCAAGACAAAAATGCTTCTTCAACATTTGATATTGGTGCATTGGGAAGATATATATAGAATTTTTTTGCATTGTCAAAACCATAAGGTTCAGAACAAATATACTTAATACCATCTTCGTAATATATCTTTCCGGGTTTCTCTTTTGTTGTTAATTTTTCCAATTCCATAGAGTAAGTGTATTCGTTAATTTTTTGTGGTTCTGAAAACTTTCCTGTAAACTCACAAATATACTGAACACCATTGGGGTAATTATTCCCCGTATCACCCATATCGGAATCGTGATATTTTCCAGTAAAACTTCCATCATCGTTTACTGTTATACCAGTAGCCCAAGCCCCAGCACCGCTTGTAAAAGTAAATGAATCCGGTATCATTTTCCAAATGTTTGTGTTTTGAACAGGATTACTTGAAGGAATATCGTGGTTTTCAACATTATCGAAAGAAAATCCATCATACGAAAAACTGCGATAGGCATCCAATAAAAGTTGCCTTTGTGTACTATCAGTACCTTTATCAAATTCGCTACCTGATATACATTTCCAAACCAAATTCATATCCTTATTTTCGCTATAGAAAGCATTGGTTTTTTGTTCGTATTCAGACTTGGAAACATCGCTGTCTTTGAAAGAATATTCTCGAATCTCATTTGAAGTGTTATTATCATAATCGGGATGCCAGTATTCAGAAAAAAGGAAGTTTTCATAAAGTATATTATCTTTCAAATAAACTTCAGCATAAGATTCAACACCTTCTTCTGTGCTAACGCGCAAATAATCTTCAAACAAATAAAACAAGTTGCCTGTTGATTTGCTTTTTAACAATTTTGATTGGTGCGCCAGATAGTAGTAATCCATACCACCCTCTCGCTGTTCTGATTTGGGTTGAAATTCCTCAACAGTTAGTTTATCAAGGTTGAGCCTATAAAACTTATTATAACTATACCTACCACTACCATCATTTGTACTATTGATTAGTTCCAAAACCCCATCAAAATCTAAATCCAACAGGCAGTAACCATAACCTTGCATTGGCATATATTCAGGATTTTCCATCCAAACATTCTTATTTGCCATATAAATATCAACAGCAGATTCGGGAGAAGGAATAGCATCTGTAGCGTCGGTATTCTGCTCCTCTTTATTGTCGGACGGTTTTTCATTTAGAATAACTACTATTACATCCGTAAAGTCTGTATTAACAACAACTTCATCTTTTGCATTACTGCTATCGCCATCAACAACAATTTTAATGTTAATTGATTTAGATATATTCCGTTCATCACTAACATCAGTAATGCGAAGCACATATGTGCCATCTTTCAAGTCTAATGATTGCCGTCCGGTAATTGCCGTTTTTTCCATAACCAACTTTGGCATTTCATTGTTAATAATTCCGGGACCAGCTTTAATAATCGGCATTTTAATAACTTCGAGCTTAAAGTGCACATTCTCTGTTTCTTCGCTGCTCAAAACTGATAAATCAAATTTGTTTTTTACGGTTTCTGTATAGGTAAATGTGGCATTTTCAATGCCCACTCGTTCAAATGCGGTAACAACAGTTCTATATTGTTCCTCGGTTAATTGATTGTTTTTTAACATCATCCGGGCAGACAACTCTACCGAATTTCTGCATTGAGAAAAATCTGCGTTAGATTGTAGCAACAACATTGATCTATACCATATTTCACCTAATGTCGTTGCATTTATTCTCATCATCAATGTCTGCCATATTATCATAACTATTCGTTTGCGATGGATTTGTTAAATCTCTTATAACTTCTGATAAGTGAACCATTTTCCAGTCAGGATTTTGGTTATTTTCATATAAAGAACCAAAAACATCAGAATAAGCCTCGTTCAAAGCTGAGTTTTCTGTATGATTTCCGCTCCAACCAACAAGCAGCCCTGTAACAGCGTGAGTGTATTCGTGCGCGGTAACATCCTTATTGGCAAAATCAAATTTTTTGCCTATCAACATTATTGCACAATCTTTTCCATCAAATTCACCACCGCCGCCACGTGCATTTTTACCATTATCGTAACTATCATTTATTGCGATGTGAACTTGCTCAAACCCACCGAAACCTAAATCTTTGTAATAGTCTGAAATATCAATAACATCATTTAATAATGTAATCGCATCATTATCAAATTTGTTGTTTTTAGAATATATAGTATCTATACCATAATCTTTGAAATTCGTATGCACTCTGCCTTCATCATCAATTACGGTGTTGATACCTTTTACATCAAAAACCTCGATTTTGTGTTCATCATTGTATAAATGGTAACTACCATCGTCATTTTGCCAACCGATTGAAGAAACTGTGCCATCTTTTGACTTTACCTCTGCTGTAATGTCATTGAAAAGTTTTACATAATGAATGACCTCGGCTGAATCCGCATCTATAATTACTGTGCCTAACCCGTTAATTGTCACAGAATAAGCTAAAACCTCTTTCTCATCCAGATTGTAAATAACAAGATCGTCCTCACTTATATTGGGGATTGAAAGATTATCTATTTTCAAATATTCCGTTATGGATTTGGCTATTTCGGTTTGAGATACTTTCGGCTCTAAATCAATTTCTTTGGATGTTTGTTTGTAATTCGATGTTAAAGATAGAGCATAACCGTTTTTATCGGCTGAAACAACTATACTCCTACCATATACAGGAATTTCGTTGTAATATTGTTGTATTCGATAAAAACGATCATCCTTAACCGTTTGCACATTGCTTACTTTTAGTTCCTCTGTCGCATTATCTATGCCTAAAGATGCAGATACAGAGCCAACAGCTTCAATGGCAGACTTTTCATCAGTTACAATAACATCCGTAAAGCCCTCCATAAATGAACTGTACTCACCATATGTATATGAAACAGTATCTTTATTAAAGAATCTTAAAGCTGCAAAAACTCCAACGGCAATTATACTAATACAACACAATATTGCAATAACAGATCTAACCGATTTCTTTCTTTTTTTCTTTTTCATCAAAATTGCTTGATCGCATTGAGGACACAATCCGGTTTTTGCATCTACTCTTTGACCGCACTTACCACAAAAGTTAGCCATTTTATATTCTCCTTAATGAACAATAAGCGGCACAGTTCTCCTTACACGGATTAAACTGCACCGCCTAAAACAATATTTTAATCCCTGCTATTATTCAAAGTGTCACAATCAGAACCATCTAAATTGATGTGGAAAGGTGTGGGTGTTCCAGTTGTTCCAACATAAACATATGCTTTGAAAAATAAAACATCGTTACATATAGTTATTCCTGAAAAACAATCTTCTTTATAAGATAATTTTATATCCCCCGTACCATCTGTACTCATCCTATGGATTGTTTGATTATCTTTATAATTTACATAGTAAATATAGCCTTTGTAAACATTGATGCCATAGGCCTCAACATCGGAAACCATTGTATTTCCCGTACCGTCAATATTTATTTTGTAGATACCTCCAGTAAGGGAATTGCCCTTTTCCTCGGATACATAATAAATCCAATCATCTTCAATAACAATGGAATTACTGCTCTGATTATTAAATTTTGCAAGTTCTGTGCCATCTAAATTCATTTTGTAAATGCAGTTATTATCATCTGCATTAGTAAAATAAATAATATCGTTATAAATATTAAAGCATCCGAAACCGTGTTCTCCAGTATCACCGTTAAATAGGCAAGTAACATTTGTTCCATCTAATTTGACACGGTAAATACCATAAACATCGGGTGTTAAATGATCGCTGATAAAATAAGCATATTTATCATAAACCAACAAATTTGAAGCGGAGTAATCACAAAAGTCAACTTTTAGGTATGTATCCTTTGTGTAATCATATTTAGAAATGCCACCATTTCCGGTAAAGTATATGTGATCGCCATATACATTCATACAGCGTCCATTAGTTATTCCGTGAGCTTCAATGTTTTCAAAATTTTTGTCACACTCAAATACACAATCATTAAAATAGAATATCTTATC
>JAUMXZ010000095.1 GCA_030528905.1 Clostridia bacterium
TTAGCGGTGCGCAGGTATGATTTTTGCAAACAAGTATCGTGTCTTCACCTATTATATCTATATCGCACCATTTTATTATTATATCGTCGCGTCGGCCTAAAATACCAAAACATTTTGGTTTACCATATATTATAATAGCTGTTAATTTAGCACAGTTCATATCAAACTCGACATCACAAACACAACCTAAGCTGTTTCCGGTTTTTATGTTTATGACTTCTTTATCACATAAATCAACAAGTCTGCACATTTTCATAATCAAAACCTCCTTACTCATATACTTTAATAATTATGTAATGAATTGGAAATATATGTTTATGAAAAATATTTGCATTTTTCCTCTTTGTATAGCCAATAATTATAAAAACAGTTAAGTTTTTGGAGGACAATATGCAATACAATAAGGTTGAGATATGCGGAGTGAATACTTCAAAGCTAAAGGTGCTCAGCGAGAAGAAGAAAAAGGAATTATTATACAAAATAAAAAATGGTACGCCGGCTGAAAGGGAAAAGGCCAGAAAGGATATGATAAACGGAAATTTAAGGCTTGTGCTAAGCGTTATACAAAGATTTTCGTCACGGGGCGAATCAGCAGACGACTTGTTTCAAGTAGGCTGTATAGGACTTATAAAAGCTATTGATAATTTTGATATAAGCCTGAATGTAAGATTTTCAACTTACGGAGTACCTATGATAATAGGTGAGATAAGACGGTTTTTAAGAGATAATAACCCCGTCAGAGTCAGCCGTTCTATGAGAGATACAGCATATAAAGCGATGCAGGTAAGAGAAAAAATGATTGAAGAAAAAGATAAGGAGCCGACTGTAGAAGAAATAGCAAAAGTGTTGGGAATAGAGAAAGAGCAAATCGTTTTGGCACTGGAATCCATTGTGGAGCCACTGTCTCTTTACGAGCCGGTTTTTTCAGATGGAAATGATACTGTCTTTGTTGTTGACCAGATAGGGGATGATAATGACGACTGTAACTGGCTTGACGAGATAGCTTTTAAAGAAGCGATAAACAATTTATCAGACAGAGAGAAAAAAATTCTGTCACTGAGATTTTTCAAAGGCAAGACTCAGATGGAAGTTGCAAGTGAGATAGGAATATCTCAGGCGCAGGTCAGCAGATTAGAAAAAAGCTCTCTGAAAAAGATAAAAAGCTCATAATAAAAACTCTATGTCAGCAAACAAAACAGACACAAAAATCCTCTCTATGGTAACAATAGAGAGGATCAAGCTGTTTTATAAGAATATTTAATTATATCCGTTTGGATTATTTTTTTGCCAGTTCCAGGAATCTATGCACATATCGTCGATATCAAAAGCCGCTTTAAAGCCGAGTTCTTTATAAGCTTTCTCAGGGTCTGCATAGCAAATGTCTATATCTCCCGGGCGTCTGTCTACTATTTTATAGGGAATAGTTTTATTACAGGCCTTTTCAAAGGCTTTGACTATTTGTAATACGCTGTAGCCCTGACCTGTTCCTAAATTGTATGTGCACAAGCCGGTTTTAGTTTCAAGTTTTTTTAACGCCTTTAAATGACCAATACTTAAATCGACAACGTGGATATAATCTCTTACTCCGGTTCCGTCAACAGTATTATAATCATCGCCAAAAATTCTCAGATATTCAAGCTTGCCAACAGCTACTTGTGTGATATACGGCAAAAGATTATTAGGTATGCCTTTTGGGTCTTCACCGATAAGACCGCTTTTATGAGCGCCTATGGGGTTAAAGTATCTTAGTATGATTATATCCCAGCTGTTATCAGATACATATAAATCAGCAAGTATCTCCTCTATCATAAGCTTTGTTCTGCCGTATGGATTAGTAACAGAGGTTTTAAAGTCTTCCTTTATCGGTACACTTTCGGGCTTTCCGTAAACAGTGGCTGAAGAGCTGAAGACCAATTTCTTGACATTGTTTTCTTTCATAGCCTGACATAGATATAAAGTGGATATAAGGTTATTGTCATAATATTCAATAGGCATATTTACAGATTCGCCAACAGCTTTAAGGCCGGCAAAATGAATTACCGCAGAGATATCTTCTTTTTTGAAGATCTTATCAAGAGCTTTTTTATCTCTGAGGTCATCATTGTAGAAAGTTAATTTTTTACCGGTTATTTTTTCGACCCGTTTTAAAGATTCCTTATCAGAATTTGAAAGGTTATCTATAACAACGACATCATATCCGGAATTTAAAAGTTCAACGCAGGTATGACTTCCGATATAACCTGCTCCGCCAGTTACAAGTATTGACATATTTCTCACCTCTTATTAGAATAACAAATTTATTGATTTTTCAGTTGTCTTATATCACGACCTATAAAGTCGAGCTTTACGCAGTTTGCAATAATTCTTGAAACCATACGCTGAGAATAATTTTCCTCGATTTCAAGAACGGACAAATTAGTATTTATTATTGTGGGTAATTGTGATAATGTTCTTGAATTTATAATATTATAAATAGCAGTAAGAGAAAATTTGCTGAAAAATTCTGTACCTAAGTCATCAAGTATCAACAAATCGCAGTTTGTTATATGGGTTATGGTAGAATCTTTTTGTTCGGGGTTATAAGAGAAATGTTCTTTTTCAGCCTGAGAAATAAGGGTTGGAACACTTGTATAGACAACGCCGTAGCCTTTGTTTATTACTTCTCTTGCAATAGCCAAAGAAAGATGTGTTTTACCAAGCCCGGTACCGCCCGTAAGAAGAAGGCCTTTTGAAAAGGGTGTAAAATTGTTTGCATAGTCTACGCAGAAGTTATAGATGTTTCTCATACGCTTATAAGGGGAAGCAGTCATTCCGGGCAAAGCCTCTTTTGGGTAAAATTCAAGATTAAACGACTCAAAGCTCGTAAGAGTAAGCTTTGAAGCAAGACTGATTTTCTTATAAGCCTCCTGTTTCATCATCTGTATGGCACAGCTGCACACTTTACCGTCAATATTTCCGGTATCACAGCACTTATCGCAGTGATATTTCACCTCAAGGTAATCATCACCAACACCGGCCTGTACAAGTATTTTATGAAGATTTTCCTGAAGCCTCAGATTTTCTTTTTTCAGCTTTTCAAGCAGGAGTTTGGAATCCTTGCCTGAAAGCACAGCTTTAGCAGTATTAAGAGAAGTTTTAGAAAGTAAATATTCTATTTCCCGGGCCTTAGGGTACATTTTAAAAAACTGCTGTTTTCTTTGTTCGCAGCTTTGTATGGCATCTTCTCTTAGTTTATCTAATTTTACTTTTACAGCCTGATGTATTTCTTTTGAATAACCCACATATATCCTCCTTTATGAAGTATAAGCAATAAAACAAAAAAGCCAAAAGTCAGTCGTCAAAAATACTCTTTTTACTAAAGGCATCAAGGTCATAAGTTGCCGAGCTTTCAAAATTTTGGAAAGATGTATTTTTACTTTGAGA
>JAUMXZ010000027.1:0-227 GCA_030528905.1 Clostridia bacterium
AAGTATTCCTGGTGGTCATACAGATTCAACGCAAGAAAAAATAATTCCGGATGGCGTATAGATTATTTTTTAATATCAAATGATATTTCAGAAAGGCTGGTTGCTGCTGATATACATAACGATATCTTCGGCAGCGATCATTGCCCGGTAAGTCTTGAATTAAATATTTAAAGAGGTCTTAGTTTGAATTGAAAAATACAAGATTAGCAATATTTTCATATGTTTTC
>JAUMXZ010000027.1:237-14373 GCA_030528905.1 Clostridia bacterium
CTTTACTTGAAAAGCGATGACGAATTTGTTAAACATTGCGCTTCACAGTCTGTTGTGTTTTCAATAGTCAGTATACTATTGTATCTTGTACTCAGTATTATACCCGCTTTAGGAACTATATTATCAAGCGTTTTAGCTTTTATAGCATTTTTAATATGGACTTTGTTAATAGCAAGAGCATATGGGAATATTTATTATAGATTACCTGTTATTTCAAAAATATCTGAAAAATGTGTAATGGGAATCTTCGATAAATAGATGTATTTCATTATATTGAGGTAGTTATGGAAAAATTTTTGGAAATAGGTAAAATTATCGGAACAAAAGGACTTAAAGGTGAATTGCTTATAGAACCCTGGTGCGATTCACCTGAGTTTTTAAAAAAATTCAAACGCTTATATATAAAGAAAGGTGAAACGGTTTTTAAAGTTGTTTCCTGCCGTATAATAAAATCTTCAGCGGCAATTTATTTTGACGGAATAGATAGTATCGACGATGCACAAAAGTTAAGAGGCCAGATACTCTATATGAACAGAGAAGATGTGCATCTGGAAAAAGGAAGATATTTTATACAGGACTTAATCGGAATAGAAGTGTTTGATGCTGTTACAGAAAAAAGATACGGCAAAATAACAAATGTCTTTAAAACCGGAGCAAACGATGTTTATCAGATTACAGACGATGATAATAAAGATTATCTTGTGCCGGTGATACCTGACGTTGTAAAAAGTGTCGATATTGAAAACCAAAAGGCTATGATAATACCAATCAAGGGGATATTTGAAGATGAGAATTGATATACTTACTTTGTTCCCTGAAATGTGCAATACTGTTATGAATGAGAGTATTACCGGCCGGGCTATAAAAAAAGGTGTTTTGCAGGTATATTGTCACCAAATAAGAGATTACACATATGATAAGCATAACAGAGTAGATGATACTGTCTACGGCGGCGGAAAAGGAATGTTGCTGCTTGCAGAACCTATTGCAGACTGCTTTGAACATATATGCGCAGATATAGGAGAAAAACCATATTTTGTCTATATGTCGCCAAAAGGCAAGATTCTTAATCAAGAGAAAATAAAACAATTATCAAAGCATAAAAATATAGCAATTCTTTGCGGAAGATATGAGGGAGTCGACCAAAGACTTATAGATAACTTTGTTGATGAGGAGATCTCTATAGGAGATTATGTCCTCACAGGCGGCGAATTACCTGCACTTATATTAGCAGATTCAATAAGCCGACTTGTTCCCGGAGTCTTATCAGATGACGAATGTTTTATGCTGGAAAGCCATTATAACGGGCTTTTAGAGTGCCCGCAATATACAAAGCCGGCCGTGTGGCGAGGTCATCAGGTGCCGCAGGTGCTGTTAAGCGGCCACCACGAAAATGTCGATAAATGGCGATATGAACAGGCTCTTGAAATTACAAAAAAAAGACGACCCGATATGCTTAAAGATCAAAACGACATTTAACAACAAAAAATATGTTATTTTGCACAAATAATTAGCTTTATATGAGTTTTACAGAGGCTATACCTCTGAATTTTTAATAAAATATTGACGAATTATTATTATTTAGTTATAATTTAGTTGTCTTATGCTGGATGTTGGAATGTTTTTGACATCCGGATCAATAGATTGAAGGAGGATGAATTTTTCAATATGTTTGTTAGTGATGTAGTAGTTAAAAATCAAGTCGGTTTACACGCAAGACCAGCAACTTTCTTTATCCAAAGAGCAAATGAGTTTAAGTCTTCTATCTGGATTGAGAAAGAAGAAAGAAGAGTTAATGCAAAAAGTTTATTAGGCGTTTTGTCACTCGGTATCGTAGGCGGAACATCAATAAAAATTATTGCTGATGGCCCTGATGATGAAGAAGCTGTAGAAAGCTTAATTAGTTTGATTAAATCTGGTTTTGCTGAATAGTTATGTGATTACATTGGCACTGCGTTAAATGCGGTGCTTTTTGTATTATTAACAGCTTTTATTCGGAGAATAGTTTTATGAGCGATATCTTAAATAATTTAAAAAATAAGGCATCAGCCTTGCCGAACTCCCCCGGAGTGTATTTGATGAAAAACAAAAGTCAAAAAATCATATATGTGGGTAAAGCAAAGATGCTTGTCAATAGGGTAAGCCAGTACTTTATGTCCCAGAGTAAGCACCCTGAAAAAGTAAGACAGATGGTGGAAAATGTCTATGACTTTGATTATATCGTGACCGATAGCGAGTTTGAAGCGTTGATCCTTGAGTGTAATCTGATTAAACAGTATTCACCGAAATATAACATACTTCTGAAAGATGATAAAGGCTATCACTATATAAAAATCAGTAATTCAGAATGGCCTAAAATTACAGCAGAAAAGCAAAAAACAGACTATAATGGTAAATATTTTGGACCATATATGAGTGCTTGGGTAGTAAATCAATCAGTTGATAAGATAAATAAAACTTTTATGCTGCCAACTTGTAATAAAAATTTTAAAGAGGGTAAAAGTGTGTCAAAACCCTGCCTTAACTATTATATAAAACAGTGCTGCGCACCCTGTAGAGGGAAAATATCAAAAAATGAGTATAAAGAGTATATAAACGATGCAATAGACTATATAAGCGGAAAGACTAAAATAGATATTAAGAAAATGCAGCAGGAAATGTATAAGTATTCTGAAAATATGGAGTTTGAAAAAGCTGCTAAAATCAGAGATAGAATAAATGCGGTAAAACAGCTTTCAAATAAACAGAAATTTGTTGCAGTTAAGGTTGAAAATTTAGATGTTATTGCACTTAAAGAATCTGAAAGTAACTTCTGCTTAGTCGTTTTCAGGTTTAAAGACTTTACACTTTATGATAAAGAGGATTTTATTATAAAAAATCTTGAGTCTTGTGAAAAAACACGAAGCGATTTTATAAAACAGTATTATACGATAAGAGATAATATCCCTGAAAATATTTTAGTCGATGGCGATATCGAAGATAAAGATATGGTAGAAAAGTTTCTGTCAGAGAAAAAAGGCAAAAGAGTTAAAATAAATATGCCTAAAAAGGGCGAAATGTTTAAGCTTGTGAGCTTATGTCAAAAAAATGCGACAGAAAAACTTGCTCAAAAAGAAAACAGAACCTGGAAAGAAGATTACGCTCTTGAACAGATAAAACAGCTGCTAAACCTTGACTTTGTTCCGAAAATTATAGAATCATATGATATTTCAAACCTTAAAGGCAGTGAGAATGTGGCAGGTATGGTAGTCTTTAAAAATGCAAAGCCATATAAAAAATCATATAGAAAATTCCAGATTAAAACAGTGATAGGTCAGGATGACTACGCCTCTATGAGAGAAGTGGTATCAAGACGATTTTGTGAATATGAAAAACATAAGGGTGAGGACAGCGGATTTGGTGTATTACCCGATTTAATATTATTAGACGGCGGAAGAACTCATGTGTTGGCAATAAAGCCGATTCTTGAGCAATTTGGGCTTAATATTCCTGTATTTGGTATGGTTAAAGATAGTAAGCATAAAACAAAAGCAATAGCCTCAGACGGTTCTGAGATAGCTATAACAAATAAAAGAGAAGCCTTTACTCTTATCTCAAAAATACAAGAGGAAGTGCATCGTTTTGCTGTAAGCTATCATAGGACTAAAAGAAGCAAGACAATATCATCACAGCTTTTGAAAATAAGGGGAATAGGAAGTAAAAAGGCGGGTATTCTTCTCAAAAGATTTAAAACAATCAGCAATATCAAAAATGCCGATATAGAAGATTTAGTCAGAGTAGAAAAAATAACTAAAGCAAATGCAGAAGATATTTATAACTTCTTTAACAAAGATGAGCAATAATTATGACTATAGCCACATAGGAGATGATAAAAATGAATATGTATAATCAGAATTATGAAAACCCAAGAGATCTTAGATTAAAGTACGAAAAGAAACAATTAGTCAAGCTTATAAATGCTGTGGGAATCTTTATCATATCATTTTTTGCCTTTTCGTTTCTGTTTAGTGCAATATCAAGTGCTATTGTATTTACATTTCAGCTGCAAAATTTGGAGTCAATAAATCAAGGCTTCTTAGGTATGCAGCCATATGTATACTATATTTTGGAATTTATTATGTATATTCTGTCGTTAGCCTTTCCGGCATTTGTATTTTTTTTAGTGACAAAAACAAGTGTGAAAAAAACAATACCGATGTCATTAAAAAAATCGGATCCGATATTAGTTACTATGCTCTTTTTCTTAGGCTTGGGTGTATGTGAAACATCAAATATAAACTCAAGTACAATTATAAATGTGTTAGACTTTCTTGGAATGAGCTTTCCAACGCCAACTACTTTAGACTATAATCAGGATATCTTGTCTACGATATTCTATACTGTTTCTATAGCGGTATTGCCGGGAATATTAGAGGAGCTGCTTTTCAGAGGTGTTATACTGAGTTCATTCAGAAAATATGGTGATCTCTTTGCTATATTTATATCATCTTTTGTGTTTGCCCTGCTGCACCCATCACTGTCACAATGGATATTTGCCTTTATTCTCGGTTTAGCATTAGGCTTTATAAGAATAAAAACGAAGTCATTGTTGATTCCTATAGGAATACATTTTATTAACAATCTGAGCTCTTGTATAATAACTATATTAGCATCAGTTTTCCCGTCTGAGATACCGGCTAACATATTCTACTTTTTCTACTCAGCTGTATTATTAGTATCAGGCGGTATTGCAGTGATAGGACTTGTTAAATATTACCCGGATGTATTTTCTTTTGACAAGGGCAGTGTTGCTTTAAGTTTTAAAGAGGAGTGTTCTGCTATTTTTAAATCCCCGGCGTTTATCATAGGAGTTGTTCTGTTAGTGATCAGTATGAATATATCTGTTGTGTTTTAAGGTGATTTAAAATTATGCAGGAAAAATTTACAAACGAAATGTTTATGCTAAAGGCTTTATCGTTAGCTAAGAAAGCAGCCTTAGAAGATGAAGTGCCTGTAGGGGCTGTAGTAGTTTATAAAAACAGAATAATATCGTGTGGGAAAAACAGGCGTGAATATGGTAAAAATGCCTTGTTTCACGCAGAACTTGAGGCTATATATAAGGCGTGTAAATATCTTAACAGGTGGCGTCTTTTCGACTGTGACTTATATGTGACTCTTGAGCCCTGCCCTATGTGTGCGGGCGCAATCATAAATTCAAGAATAGATCGTGTTTATTTTGGTGCTTACGATAAAAAGGCAGGCGCTTGCGGTACTATGATAAATCTGTTTGATAAAGGTCTTAATCATAATCCTGAAATAATAGGCGGGGTTCTTGAAAATGAGTGTGCAAAAGAGCTTAGCGATTTTTTCTTAAAGCTAAGATTAAGACTGAAAAATAAAAAAAGAGAAGCTGAAGTTTAAATAAAATAAAACCGCTGTAGAATCTCTACAGCGGTTTTTTTATGTTAGTATTAAAAAATCAAAATAATTATTAAAGACTAATAATGTTTATAAAACCAGTTCAGGTCCACATTACCTGAGATACCGTTTACCTTGCCTTTAGATGAATATTGCCAGGCATCAGGCGGAGTTCTGTAAGGGTAATCACATGAGGTATTGTATTGAGCGACCCATAAATCATATTTACTGATTCTTGAATAGTCAAAGCCATCTCTTAAATAATGCGAGGAGGCATATATCATAGGCTGATAGCCGGCACTTTCAACTAACTCACAAAACGTAACAGCAATGTCTGTAATTTCTTTAACGGATAAATCCTTTTGACATTTATCTTCTATGTCGTAAGCTATAGGACAGTCAAGAGAAAGGCCGTCTATGGTATTCATCAGATTTTTAAATTCCAAAACAGCTTCATCAGTAGTGGTTGCATAGCTGTAAAGATAGACTCCGACTTTTAAGCCTGCAGCTTTAGCGTTTTTGATGTTTTGTTTAAAGTATTTATCTTTTCCTGTCCAGCCGTAGTTAGATCTTATCATAACATATTCAACGCCGTCATTTTTTACAGCATTCCAGTCGATATCAGAGCCTTGCCACTGGCTTACATCAATACCTTTAACCGGTGCGTTAGCTGAATTGGAGACTATGATTTTACCGTTGTTATCAGTTCTATAGGAAATGCCGTTAATTTCAACAGAACCAACTTGTAAAACTCCGTTATCGTCAAAGCAATAAAGCTCACCGTCTATATGATTAAGCGATTTTGCCATTGTACCATTTTCGTGGAAAAAGTATGTTTGTCCGTTTTCGTCATACCATCCGGTAGTCATTCTGCCATCAGTATTAGAGAAGTGATAACGCTCATTTCCTATGGTATGAAATCCTTTGATAGCTTTGCCGGAATCATCAAAATAATACCATCCTTGCGTGTCATACATATAAGTCCAGCCGGCAGCCATAGTGCCGTCATCTGAGAAGTAGTAATCGCCATCGCTGTTTTTCAGCCAGCCTTTATGCATTTTTCCATCGGTTTGTGAAAAGAAGTACCACTCATTGTCAATACGAGTCCAGCCTTTTATCATATGGCCCGAAGAGTCGAAATACAGCCAGGAGCTATGGTCTTTTTGTTCTAACCAGCCTGTGTGCATCTGACCGTTTTCGGAGAGATAGTAATTTATATTGTTGTCTTCGAGCATAAAATCAGAAAGCATTTTGTTATCGCTTCGGGAGAAGAAATACCACTCATTGTTAATCAGCTGCCAGCCTGAAGCAATTACACCTGAGTTATTAAAGAAGTACCAATAATCTTTAAAAGCCCATCCGGTAATCAATGTTCCGTCATCACGCAGATGATAAGTAATACCGTTCTGGACAATATCGCCGGTCATCATATGACCGTCATCGGGAGAAAAATAGTACCAATTATCAGAGATGAAATGCCAGTTTTTCGCCATACAGCCGGATTTATCGAAGAAATATTTGTTATCACTTTGCTCATCCTGCATCCATCCGGTTACCATTTTGCCGTCGTCGTCAAAAAAATATGTACAGTTGTTATCTACGACCCAACCTATCTGATACCTTCCGTCTAAATCGGATATATAGTAATATGCCTGAGTTTTATCATCCCATACCAAACCGCTTGCTCTGTTATCAATACTATGGTCACCACTATGAAGAGCATTGATTTTAGCATACATCTCACGCTCTCTTGTTTCAGTACCGTTTGCAGATATTACACAATAAACCACAGCCAATGAAAGCATAAGGATAATGAGCATCACAGATTTTATATTCAGTTTTTTCAATATACATTCCTCCTGCTTTCAAATTTATTTCGTAGCTTTATTAAATATATAAATAAAAAAAGATCAATGGTTAAAGAGTATTTGATATAATTCAGAGACATTATATGCACAATAGGTGGGCTGGTAGTTTTCCAATTCCTGTAAGGTTCCAAAACCATAAGTAACCATAACAGAATCTATCTTAGCCTCACAAGCACCTTTTATATCGTATACAGTATCTCCGACCATTATAGCTTTTGTGTTTTGAGGGTCATTATCTGTTAATGTGTGATAGTTTTTTAACACATTGGTTATTAAATCTTTTTTAGGTATGCCGGGATTTGATTCTTCAGGGGCACAGATAAAATCAAATCTATCTTCCAAATGTCTATGTTTTATAATTCTCATTGCAAAAGGATAAGGTCTTGATGTTGCAACTGCTGTATAGACGCCCAAAGATTTCAGAAAGTCTAAGAGATCGGAAATTCCGGGGTAAATATAATTATTGGTCCAGTTAAATTTCTCAAAATGAGCGCGATATTCTTTTGCTATTTTATCACACTCAGAAGCGTTTAGTCCACACAGTTTATTAAGTCCTGTTCTTATTGGGGGGCCTACAAATTTTCTTCTGTCTTCCGGGGCAGGTACAGTAATGTGGTTTTTTCTTAAAACATACACAATACTGTTTATTATACTGATACCGGTATTTACAAGTGTACCATCAAGATCGAACATAACAACATCATAATATTTTTTCATAAGAACCTCCGCTATTACTTATATTTTCGGGAGTTATAATGCGTATCTGAGAGCAGATGTCTTTTTTTTGAACGCTTATATGTTTTCTTTCTGTATCTTGTTTTACCAAGAGAAGCTTTAGTATAGATGATTTTTTTTTGTTTTCGTCGTTTGAAAACTGAAAAAAGTATCAGACCAATAACAAGAATTATAGCGACCCAAGCGATTATTCCTGTAATTTTGTTGTCAAGATTTTGTATTTTTATACCTTGGCCTAAAAGATCGAAAACGACGATATTGTTGATATTATCGCTTGTTAATTCGGAGGAAACAGAAGAAGATGAAGGTAAATCGTTTTGTTCAGAAGCAGACAAAGAGCTTTCATCGGAAAGGCTTACAGGTTCAGGTGTGGCAGCAAGCGTTTCAGATGTAGTTATATCAGATATTATTTGCTCCTGGCTTTGCAAAGGTGCCTGAGAAGTTGCGTGTGTAAGAGGGCTTGTAAAAGCGCAGAAAAAAAGAAGTGTAATGCAGACACAAGAAAGTGCAAAATATTTACGACATCTTTTCATAAGCTTTTCCCTCCTTAAACATAAAATTACAGTAATTATAACATAAAAGATTTTAAAGTTCAATTAACAAAAAGTGAACAAACTATAGATTAACAAAAAATAGAGCTGTCTAATGTTTTTTCCTGAACAGAATTTATAAAAAGGGAGCATCTTTCAATTACATAGACAATATGACTTATATCAATATTAAAATTAAAATCTAAAATATTCACAGAAGCGATATATAAGTCGCTTTCATTTTTGTAAATATAAGTAAGTGCTTTGTCGTCATCAAAAGCGGTTTTTCTTACATTTTTATCAATACTTATTATACTTATGAGCATAGTGATATAAATAAAAACGGTAATAATTGCTATTACCGTCTTTTTGTGTTTAATTTTTAGCATATATTACATACTTCCTTTGATATATCTATGTTTTACTCGGTTAGGTCTAAAAGCACCTCTGATAATACTTTTCCCAAAAGCTCACCTGAATATACCGCTTCATCAAATGTGTTGACGTCACTTCCAACCTCTAAGAGCAGCGAATTACGGGTTATGCTCATATTATATTCTGACACACTGAAATTTAGCGGCCGCATTAAGCCGGGGTACATTTTTTCGCCCATCTGCTGGATTCTCAGAGCTAAACGCAGATTATATTCCCACTCCGGAAAATACCACGATCCGCCCTCATCACAGCCTGAGATTATCATTACTTGAGCCGCTTTTTTTCCGTTATATGTAAAAGTAGGCTTTACTCGTCCGGACTCATCATTACCAATGGAATCTCTGTGGATATCAAGAACAACTTTTAAACTCGGATGATTTTGCAAATTGTTGATTATAGTCTGAGCAGTTCTGCTGTAAGCTCCGTTGTAAGTCGGGTTATCGTGAACGGTTGTATCGTGTAAAGTTTTAATGCCGGCATTTTCAAGCTGAGTCTTTATAGCTTCTCCAACTGCTACTACATTATAATCAGGGTCTGTACAGCGCGGGTAGAAGTCAGCAGGATAATAGCCTAAGTCTTTGTCTATATATGACTCACTTGTATGAGTATGCACGATTAAAACCTGGACATCTTTGTTAAGCTCAATGACTGCATCAGGTCGCTTAGAGAGAAGATCCGGGATATTTATATCAATAGAGGTACTGTTTTTTACCCAGAAATTTTCATAAAAAGTGCCGTTTCCTGTTATTTGTTTTTCAATAATTGAATATCTTGGCTGTCCGTCAGAATCAGCTGTAGGCCTGTTGGTTTCTCCTGCTGCAGCGGATTCTTCTGTCGGGATAATCTTTTCTTTGTTTTCAAGCTCTGATTTATCAGAGTATTCTAATTTAAAGACCTCACCGTTTATATATTCGTATTTAAAATTTTCACAAATATAGGATTTTGCACCTACCGGCATTATAAGACAAGCAGCTGCGTTTGAGAAAAATGAATAATTTGAATCAGCATAATGTGTTATTTTAAGCCCCATAATTATTAAACTTACAAAGCAAAAACATACAGCCATAATATTTTGCAACTTTTTTATGATTTTTTTCTTTATTACTCTTTTCAATATTCACACCTCCGCAGCTTATCTCTAAAAATTTATGCATATACAAACCTGATTATGACATCAGATATTCAATCTCAGCATTAGTTAAGTTTTTGTGAAGGAGTGAATTTATTATCATAGCTAAAAACTTAGCGCCTTTTTTTATCAAAAGATCAATTTCTCTTGCTGTAATTATCATATGGTCGGTATTAACTGAAATATAATTTTTTATATCAGATTTTTCAACATTAAAGATTTTTTGAAAGACGCTGACAGTGTCAACTACAGTTGGAACTCCTATGCTGATAACAGGTATTCCCATAGTTTCCTTGTCTATTTTTGAGCGGCTGTTTAATACTCCTGAACCGGGTGATATTCCGCTGTCTGAAATTTGTATGGTTCTTCCAAGACGCTTTATGTCAGAACAGGCAAACGCATCTACTATAATAGTACAGCAAGGTTTTATACTCTGTATAAGAGAATGTATTATCTCTGCTACTTCTATTCCCGTTTGAGCTAAAACTCCGGGCGAAATCACACACACGCTTCTTAGCGTATCAAGCCCTAAAATGTTTGTTATATTTTTGCTTATATGCCTTGTGGCTAAGATGTTTGAAGCTGTCATAGGGCCTAAATTATCTGCTGTAATATCACTGTTTCCAAGACCGGTTACTAAAACCGGTCCTTTTTTTGGAATCATACAGCTTATCTCGCCGGATATTATTTCTGCTTTTGATTCAAAACTCTCTATGCTTTCTGTTAAAATCGGGACCTCTATTGTTATATAGTTTCCTATAGGCTTGTTTAGCTTATCGCCGGCTTCTTTTGTTTTTACTTTTACTTTGGTTATATCTAAGTTATCAATAGTCTTATTCTTCACAATAACACCGTCAATTTTCGTGTTTAACCCATTGTTTGCTTCAATGGCAATATCTGTTCTGAAAATCATAGTACATTTTCCTTAATTTATAAATTTTTTTGATAGTAGTTTTTACCCGAGAGGCTGTATTATACCAAGTATTTAAAAAATCAGAAAATGCTGCGGCTGTAGTTGACTGTTTTAGCTATGAGTTTTAAAAATTTTAATTTAATTTTGTAAAATTGTCTTATTTTATGAAAAAAATCTATCAATCGAACCTATAGGTGAAAGGCTTATGTTACAAGAAAGGAGGTCAAGAGTCAAGGTGAATATACATTCAGAAGATGATGTGTTATCTGAAAAAGAAATGCTGTTTTGTCGGTATTTTATAAAAGATTTTGATTTTAAACAGGCTGCTGTTAATGCAGGGTATAAAAATACACCTGAGAAAGCAGGAATTAAACTTATAAAAAAATCTAAAATACAAAAGGAAATCAAACGGCTAAGAGAAGAAAAAATTAAAGATTCCCGCGATAATATCCAAAGCGGCTATGAAAGATTAGCTTATGGTAGAGTTTCAGATTGCATCAAACTTCTATTTTCTCAAAGCGCTGATTCAGATGATTTTGATAATATGGATTTTTTTAATATAGCCGAAGTCAAAAAGCTGAAAGACGGCGCAATGGAAATCAAATTTTTTGACAGGTTTAAGGCTTTGGACAGACTAAATGAGCTTGATGAAAGAGAACTAAGCGAAACACCGTCTATTTATAAGGCACTGCAAAAAAGTGCAAACGCCTTGAAAACAACGGATGATAAAATTTAAGTCATTTTCAAAAAAACAGCTCAGAGTCTTATCCTTCTGGCTGGATAAAAGTAAAAATTATGATGCCGTAATTTGTGATGGAGCTGTAAGAAGCGGTAAAACAGTCTGTATGTTTTTATCGTTTGTTATATGGAGCTTTTATCAGTTTGAAGATTCATCTTTTGCTGTGTGCGGAAAAACAATAAAGAGCGTTAAAAGAAATGTTTATGCCCCTGTGTCTGCTGTTTTGAAAAGCATGGGCTTTAAACAACAGGAAAAATTATCTGAAAATTATGTGGATATTTTTTATAAAGGACGAAAGAACAGATATTATTTTTTCGGCGGTAAAGATGAATCAAGTCATTCGCTTATCCAGGGAATGACACTTTCAGGTATATTCTTTGACGAAGTCGCATTGATGCCCCGTTCTTTTGTCGAACAGGCACTTGCCAGATGTTCGGTTAGAGGTTCAAAGTTTTGGTTCAACTGTAATCCTGAATATCCGGGACATTGGTTTTATAAGGAATGGATAAGAAAATGTAACGAAAAGAACACTTTGTATATCCATTTTACTATGAAAGATAACCCATCTCTTTCCGCTGAAATGATCAAAAGATATGAAAATTTGTATGCCGGTACATTTTATCAAAGATTTATACTCGGGAAATGGGTTAATGCAAAGGGTATTATATATCCTTTTATG
The DNA here is from genome assembly GCA_030528905.1 of Clostridia bacterium. Classification (GTDB taxonomy): domain Bacteria; phylum Bacillota; class Clostridia; order Oscillospirales; family Acutalibacteraceae; genus JAUMXZ01. The sequence continues at coordinate 12,663 of JAUMXZ010000027.1, forward strand.
AACAACGAACAAGCCTTTCATAATATCCCTTGTGAAGAGATTTTACAGTATGTCGTATCCTGTGATTACGGCACGGTAAATCCTTCGTCATTTGGGCTTTGGGCAAGAACAAAAGATTGCTGGTACAGAATAGATGAATATTATTTTGACTCCAGAAAAGAGGGGTTTCAGAAAACCGACCAGGAGCATTATAATGCATTGAAAAATTTAATCGGGTCAAAAAATATAAGCGCTGTTATAGTTGATCCGTCCGCTGCAAGTTTTATTGCGGTTATTAAAAAGCATAATGAATTTATGGTCATTCCGGCAGATAATAAGGTGCTTGACGGAATCAGACAGGTAAGTACGGCCTTAAAGGAAAATAAGATAAAAATATGTAAAAATTGTAAAGCTTCCATAAGAGAATTTTCTCTTTATCGCTGGGATGAATCAGGAACTAAAGAAAGTCCGGTGAAAGAAAATGATCACGCAATGGACGATATAAGATATTTTGTTACAACTTACCTTAATCAGCCGGATGATGACTTTTATGCTTTTGCATCTTATAGAAACTAAAGGGGTTAATTTAATGAATTGGTTTAATCTAAGAAAAAGAAAAAAAGAAATCTTTCCGTTACCTGTTACATCAAGTCAGAGGACTTTGCAGAACTTTTGGCAAAACGATAATACAAATGAGTTTAAATTATATGAGAGTTTAAAGGAAAATATACCAATAATAAATGCTGCTATCTCAAAGATTATCAGACTGATAGGAGAATTTGAGATAAAAAGTGATGACGAAGTATTAACAAAAGAACTAAACCGTTTTACAGAGAATGTAAAAGTAAACAGTATGGGTATAGGAATCCAAAGTTTTCTGACAATATATCTTGAACAGCTTTTAACTTATGGAACTTCTGTAGCTGAGATGATAGTAAACGAAAAAGAGTTTGAGTTTGTAGCACTGTACAATACTAATTTGAATAATATAGAGCTTCGCTTGTCAGATAATCCGTTATGTGCAGAAATTTTATTAAAAGATGAGTTTGGAATTCCTGCTAAATATGTAGATGGTAAGTATATATTAACAACAGCACTTAATCCGAAAGGTTCTGTGTTATACGGAGAATCAATATTAAAAGGTCTGCCGTTTATCAGTGACATTCTTATGAAAATATATAAAAGCATAGGAAAGAATTGGGATAGAGTCGGAGATATCAGATTTGCTGTTACATATAAGCCGGATAAGGATACAAATCAAAGAGCATTTTCAAGACAGCGAGCTTTAAATATTGCAAAAGAATGGTCAAAGGTTATGAGCCCTTCAAATGCAGTTAATGACTTTGTCGCTTTAGGAGATGTAGATATAAAGGTAATAGGTGCGGACAACCCGATATTGGATAGCTCAGTACCCGTAAAACAACTAATAGAACAGATAGTTTCAAAGCTTGGTATACCACCGTTTCTATTAGGCCTTTCCTGGAATACTACAGAAAGAATGTCAGCACAGCAAGCAGATATTTTAACAAGTGAATTAGATTACTACAGACGGATATTAAATCCTGTTATAAAGAAAATATGTAATACATATATGATGCTCAATGGTATGAGCGGAGAATATAAAGTAGTTTGGGATTACATAAATCTTCAGGACGAAACAGAACTTGCAAATGTCAGACTTTCTAATGCTAAAGCGGAAAAAATAGAACTTGAAAATAAGCGTGAAAAGGAA
>JAUMXZ010000028.1:0-916 GCA_030528905.1 Clostridia bacterium
AAGGAAGATGAATTAGCAGCATTTGGAAAAAAGGCTTCGAAGATGGGTGTGAATGTAAATTACTCCGATTAGAAGGCATTACAAAGCTTAATATAGCTAAAGCATAAAATATAGAGGTCTGTGTCAGGCCTCTATATTTTTTATATAGATTTGTGTTATAATAAGCGGTAAGCAAAAGAGTTAAATCTACAGATATGTTTGTTGTTATAAAGGTCTTGGAAGAATTGATTAAAAGGAGGATAAAGAGCTATGGATTTTAAGTTACATTCTAAATTTAAGCCTACAGGAGATCAACCGCAGGCAATAGATAAGTTAGTAGATGGCATAAAAAGAGGCGACAGAGCTCAGACAATTTTAGGAGTAACCGGCTCAGGAAAGACTTTTACAATGGCAAATATCATAGAGAAGATAAACAGACCGGTTCTGGTTTTAGCACATAACAAGACATTAGCAGCTCAGCTATGTTCAGAATTTAAAGAATTTTTCCCGGAAAATGCTGTAGAATTTTTTGTGTCATACTATGATTATTATCAGCCTGAAGCATATATAGCACAGACAGATACGTATATAGAAAAAGATTCATCAATAAATGATGAGATAGACAAATTACGACACTCAGCAACTTCAGCACTATCAGAAAGACGGGATGTAATAATAGTAGCAAGTGTATCGTGTATATATAGTCTTGGAAGCCCGATAGATTACAAAACAATGGTTATTTCATTAAGGCCCGGAATGAATAAGAGCAGGGAAGAGCTTTTAAAGAAATTAACAGAGCTGCAGTATGAAAGAAACGATATAAATTTTATAAGGAATAAGTTCAGAGTAAGAGGCGATACAGTAGAGATATTCCCGGTAGCATCAATGGGAAATGCGGTAAGAGTTGAGTTTTTTGGCGATGAAATCGATAAAGTTT
>JAUMXZ010000028.1:926-14296 GCA_030528905.1 Clostridia bacterium
TAAATCCACTTACAGGGAAAGTGATATCAGAACTAAAGCATATAGCGATATATCCGGCATCACACTATATAGTGGGCAGAGAGAAATTAGAAAGAGCCTTAGAAGAAATCGAAAATGAGATGTATAGTCGGGTAGACTATTTTACAGCTAACAATAAGCTCATAGAAGCCCAAAGAATAGAGCAGAGAACAAGATATGATATGGAAATGCTAAGAGAAATAGGTTTTTGCAAGGGGATAGAAAATTACTCAAGAGTTATGTCAGGAAGAGAACCGGGCAGCGCACCGTTTACGCTTATAGATTACTTTCCAAAGGATTATGTATTATTTGTAGACGAGTCTCACGTTACTTTACCGCAGGTAAGGGGAATGTTTGCAGGAGACAGGGCAAGGAAAGAAAATCTGATAGAATACGGCTTTAGATTACCCTCAGCCTATGACAACAGGCCATTAAATTATGAAGAATTTGACAGCAGAATAAATCAGGTAATATATGTCAGCGCAACGCCGGGAGATGTTGAGATAGAAAACAGCACACAAATAGTAGAGCAGGTCATAAGGCCAACAGGATTACTTGATCCTAAAGTGACAGTAAAGCCAAAAGAAGGACAGATAGATGATTTAATATCTGAGATAAATATACAAAGCGGTAAAGGCAACAGAGTATTAGTAACAGCGCTTACAAAGAAGATGGCAGAAGATTTAACAGATTACCTGGAAAAGATGGATATAAGGGTAAGATATATGCACCACGGGATAGATACGGTAGAGAGGATGGAAATAGTAAGAGACCTGCGTTTAGGAGAGTTTGATGTTCTGGTAGGAATAAATCTTTTAAGAGAAGGCTTAGATATACCGGAAGTGTCGCTTGTGGCAATACTTGATGCAGACAAAGAAGGGTTTCTGCGCTCAGAAAGATCGCTTATACAGACAATAGGCAGAGCGGCAAGAAACAGTGAGGGCGAAGTCATAATGTATGCAGATGAAGTAACAGAGTCTATGGAGAAAGCGATAAATGAAACGAACAGACGCCGAAAGATACAGATGGAATATAACAAGAAGCATAATATTACACCTAAAACAATAGTAAAGGGAGTATCGGATATTTTGGAGATTTCTGACAAGGATAAAAGAAAGAGGAACAAGAAAAACCTGAGTAAAGAAGAAAAATATGAGCTTATAAAGCAACTTAAAAAAGAGATGCGACAAGCAGCACATATACTTGACTTTGAATATGCAGCATATTTAAGGGATAAAATAAAAAAATTGGAAAGTTAGAAACAAAGCAGGAGAGGAAGAAAAAAGGAGGTAAGAGGAAGAAGAAATGTCGTTAAACAAGATAGTGATAAAAGGGGCAAGAGAGCATAATTTAAAGAATATAGATGTGACAATACCAAGAGAAAAACTTGTCGTAATAACAGGTTTATCAGGTTCAGGGAAGTCATCGCTTGCTTTTGACACGATATATGCAGAAGGTCAGAGAAGGTATGTTGAGTCGTTATCATCATACGCAAGACAGTTTTTAGGCCAGCTTGAGAAGCCAAAAGTGACATCAATAGAGGGTTTATCACCGGCAATAGCAATAGATCAAAAGACAACATCAAAAAACCCAAGATCAACAGTAGGAACAGTAACAGAAATATATGATTATCTGCGCCTGTTATGGGCAAGAGTAGGAATACCGCATTGTCCGGTATGTAACAGACCGATAAAAAGACAAACAATAGATCAGATAATAGATAAAATAATGCAGCTGCCGGAGCAGAGTAAAATAATGGTAATGGCACCGATTGTTAGGGGTAAAAAAGGAACGCATCAAAAGGAGTTGGACTCGGCAAGAAAGAGTGGTTTTGTAAGAGTAAGAATAGACTCAGCAGTGTATGATTTGTCAGAAGAGATAGAGATTGAGAAGAATAAAAAGCACGATATAGAAATAATAGTAGACAGGCTTGTGATTAAAGAAGATATTGTATCCCGGTTGACAGATTCTGTAGAAACCGCGTTAAAAATGACATCAGGGCTGGTGATGATTCATATTGTGCCGGATAAAGATATTCTTTTTTCTCAAAACTATGCCTGTCCTGAACACGGTATAAGTGTAGAAGAATTGACACCGGCGATGTTTTCTTTTAACAATCCTATGGGAGCCTGCCCTAAATGCACAGGTCTTGGAGTTTTTATGAAAGTATCAGCTGACTTAGTAATACCGAACAAGAAATTATCCATAGAAAAAGGAGCGATAAGAGCAGCAGGCTGGGCGATGGAAGGAAATTCTGTAGCACATATGTATTTTGACGGACTTGCAAAGCACTATAATTTCTCGCTGAAAACACCGGTAGAAGATTTACCTGATGAGATATTGGATATAATTCTTTACGGAACAAAAGGTGAGAAGATAAAAGTAGTAAGAAAGAGCAGTAGGGGAGAAGGCCGATATATAACAGAATTTGAAGGGATTATAAATAATCTTGAAAGGCGATTCAGAGAAACCAAAAGTTCCTGGATAAAAGATGAGATAAAAGCGTTTATGAGCAGCGTTGATTGTGATGAGTGTAAAGGAATGAAGCTTAACAGTACAAGTCTTGCAGTTAAAGTCGGAGGAATAAACATCAGTGAATTTTGTCAAAAATCGATTTTACAGGCCTTAGAGTTTATAGATAAATTAGAGCTTACAGGACAAGAGCAAATGATAGCAGAGCCGATAGTAAAGGAGATAAAAGAGAGGCTGAGTTTTCTTATAAATGTTGGGCTTGAATATTTAACTTTATCAAGATCGTCAGGGACATTATCAGGCGGTGAAAGTCAGAGAATACGACTTGCAACGCAAATAGGGTCTTCACTTATGGGAGTGCTTTATATACTTGACGAACCGAGTATAGGGCTTCATCAAAGAGACAATGACAAGCTTTTAGATACATTAAAAAGGCTCAGAGACAATGGTAATACGGTGATTGTCGTTGAGCACGATGAAGATACAATGTGTGCAGCAGATTATATTGTAGATGTGGGGCCTAAAGCCGGAGTCAACGGAGGAGAAATAGTATTTTCAGGTAAGCCGGAAAGGATCAAGAAGTGTAAAAAATCAATTACAGGACAATATCTTTCGGGGAAATTAAAAGTGGAAGTACCGGAAAAGAGAAGAGAGGGCAGTGGTGCAAGTTTAAGTATCAAAGGAGCTGTGCATCACAATTTAAAAAATATAGATGTAGATATTCCGCTTGGCAAGTTTGTGTGTATAACAGGTGTATCAGGGTCGGGGAAATCTTCACTTGTAAATGATATTATATACAAAACTTTAGCAAACAAACTCAACAAAGCAAAGAAGACACCGGGTGCATACAAAGAGATAAGCGGATATGAGAATTTAATAAAAGTGATAAATATAAACCAGTCGCCTATAGGCAGAACACCGCGGTCAAATGCAGCAACCTATACAGGTCTTTTTACGGAGATAAGAAATCTTTTTGCATCAACAAATGATGCAAAGATGCACGGATTTACAAGCAGCAGATTTTCGTTTAATGTAAAAGGGGGAAGATGTGAAGCCTGTCAGGGAGATGGAATTTTAAAAATAGAGATGCATTTTCTTCCGGACATATTTGTTCCTTGTGAAGTCTGTAAGGGTAAGCGTTATAACAGAGAAACACTTGCAGTAAAGTATAAAGATAAAAACATTTACGATGTTTTAAATATGACAGTAGATGAAGGTCTTGAATTTTTTGCAAACATACCGAAAATAGCTGCAAAGCTGCAGACCTTACACGATGTAGGCCTTGGGTATATAAAGATAGGGCAGTCTTCGACAACGCTGTCAGGAGGAGAGGCGCAAAGAGTAAAATTAGCAAGTGAGCTTTCAAAAACGGTGACAGGCAAAAACTTTTATATTCTTGATGAGCCAACAACGGGTCTGCATATAGCAGATGTTCATAAACTTGTTAATATTTTGCAAAAATTAACAGACGGCGGAAATACGGTGTTGGTAATAGAGCATAATCTGGAGCTTATTAAAACTTGCGATTATATAATTGACTTGGGGCCTGAAGGCGGAGATAAAGGTGGTTATATAGTAGCGCAAGGCACACCGGAATATGTTTCTTGTCAGGAAAAGTCATATACGGGAAAATATTTAAAAAAAATATTAAAGAAAAATTGATTTTTAGGAAAATATGCTTATAATTTATAGTATAGAATAATTTATGTAAGGTGGGGATCGTGTTGAAAACTGGATCGAGGTTCACGGTAAAAACTTTAAGTGTAGTGATATTGTTTGCAATAGCAGCAATGTTTTCATCCTGTGCAAATTTCGGAATGAAAACGATGACGGCGAACACAAATTTACAGCTTAGTGCAAATGGTTCCGGAAGCAGACAGATAATTTGTCCGATTAACCATACCTTAGTGGAATCAAAGGTAGCCGGCGGCAAAGGAGCATTGGATGCACTGATAGAGGAAAATTGTCCTGAGGGGCTGAATTTTGACAAAAGCAACAACTCAGAATATGTATTCACGTTAGACTTTTCGTCTGTGAGTGAGTACAAGCAAAAAGCATCGGCAATTTCAGGACTTGCCTGTGAAGTAAATATGGGAGTACCGAACAGCATATTTGCTAAAGGATTTAAGTTTTCAGAAAACTTTACAAGCGGCGATTTATTAGGTTGGATATCAAAAACAGCAATAGAGAAGCAGCTTTTTGATGAAAGTGTAGTTTTATGGAATTACAACCAGAACAATATAATCTTTGAAGGTGAAGCATACACAGCCTCAGAGAATTTGACGGTTTCAGATGTAGAATATGAATCTGTAGAGAAGATAACAATGGCAACAGATTCTGTTGGAGACGGAACATTTTCAAGAACCATATCTTATTACATACCGAAGAATACGGTTGATAAGATGGGTGAAAGCCTTGCAGGATATATGCAGTCTTTAAGACCGGAAGGATCCACTTCAAGTGAGAGTGATACCGAAACCGGTAAAGTCTTTACAACGACATTCAGTGCAGCTGATATGAATTCTTTATCAAGCCAGACAAATATATGTATGGGTAATCAGACAGGATATATAACCGACCTTGAAAAAGAAGGAAGCGTTTTCCCATCAGAAAGATTTATGGAGAGCATAGACCTTTCAAATTTCCCGGCAGATGAAAGTTTAGCAGCGAAAATTGAATATAGCTTTAAATTTGATCAAAACGCCAATCAGAATATGGTGTACACATATGAAAACGGCACTAAACAGGATATGACACAAAATATTGCTGACGGCAAGATTGATATCAGTTCATCACTGAGCAACTTTATAGTCGAGATAGACAGCAGCAATCAATATAAGTTGGTGGATTACAGTATATCAATAGAACAAAAAAGCGACAACAAGTTTGATGAAGTGATAATGTTAAACTTCGCAGAGGATTCTTCTGATGTGGCATCTAACTTAGTCAAAGAGTATGTAGAAAGATACAGCCTTGCAGGCACATCAGCAGAAGTGTCAGGCAGTTTGTGTACTATAAATGTAAGCGGAGATGTTCAAACTATAAACGCTGCCAACACAACACTATTCTCAGCAGGAAATAACCTTACAGTCGAAAAAGACGGCAAGTTTGAGCTATATGATCAGATCTTAGTCAAAGGGCATATAAGTTTTTCTGATTTCTTTGCCAAAATAGGCAACGGTGATAATATAAAAGTCAGATTTGTTTCACATTATCCGATAAGCAAAATTGAGACTTCACATACTGTTGAGCAGATATCAGACAGCGAGTTTGTAATAAATATGAACGCAAGTGAAACAGTGGAATTATCTTTGGAAACAAAGAGAATTGACATTTTATTCTTAGTGATAATAATAATTGCCGGACTGTTGTTCCTTGTTATAGTAGCACTCTTAATAGGTTACTTTATATCAAGATACAGAGATGCAAAATCAGTAGAAGATTATGAAAAAGAGATAGAGGAAAGCATCATAGAGGAAAACAAATCAGAGCAGTCAGAAGAAGAGCAAAAACAAATCGAAGAAGCTGTAAGCGAAGATACAACAGATGAAGATAAGACCGCCACAGAAGAACCGGCTGAAGAAAAAAATGAGCAGGAAGCTGAGGTTGAAGCTAAGAAGGAAAATATATTCCGTAAGATTTTTGGAGTATTTTTAAACAAAGCAAAAGATGATGGCGATGACATTGAAAAGCAGGATGACACAGAGCAGTTAAAACCTACAGGTGAACTTTGCGCAAATTGCCAAAGTCCGCTATATGAAGGAATGAAATACTGCTTAAAATGTGGTCATGGCGAGAATGATGAAGAACCGAAATCAGAAGATGAGAGCAAAAGCGAAAGCGAAGAAAACATCACTCAAAAATCACAGGCAGAAGAAGAAAGCGCAAAGGAAGAAGAATTAAAACCAACAGGGCTTTTCTGTAAAGAATGTAATGCAGAAATTTATGAGGGAATGACATTCTGTGTAAAATGCGGAGCACAGGTTTCTGAGGAAAAAGAAGAATCAGAGCAGGCTTTGGATGAATTACAAGAACAGAACCAAGAGATTAAAGCTGAAGATGATGCTGTAAATGAAGACCGGGAAATATCAGAAGAAGACAGTAATGAGCAGGAAAAAGAAGAAGTGTAACTGCTGCTGATTGTGAGAAGTTTCTAATGAAGATCGAAAGATATGATTCATTTATAGAGGCAGATATTCATAATATGTATAGCGATGATGCGAAGAAAGCGCTTGAGAGGTTGATAACAGATGCCAACGATGATGTTACTCAAATCATCGTTATACACGGATATCGCGAAGGGACTGCATTACAGAATATGGTCAGAATTAAGCTAAAGCACCGCAGGATAGACAGAAAGATTTTGACTATGAACAAAGGTCAAACGATACTTTTATTAAAAAAGAAATAGGAAAAGAAAAAGAAAAAGAAAAAGCGGTTTAAGATTTTAAATCTTAAACCGCTTATAATTATATAGATAATAAAAAGTTAAAGCTAATATAATTATTATTTCTTAGAATCAGACTCGATAAGGAGTTTAAATGCTTCGCAAGCAGTCTTGATAGCTTTATCCATTGCGCCTGCAGGATCAGCAATATCAGAGTAAGAAGCAATAGCACTAGCTCTGCAGCCTCTGAGAGCAGAAACGATAAGAACAGCAGCTGATTCCATTTCAGTAACCATAACGTTAGCATTTTGCCACATTTTGTAACGAGCGTCATATATTTTACCCATAGGAACGGTCTCAGGCTCTAACAAAGTGTAGAGAGAGTCTTTAGTAAGAGAAATACCCTCATCGAAAACATAACCTAATTTTTTAGCAGAATCAGCTAAAGCAGCAACAAGATGTCTGTCAGCAATAGCAGGATACTCAAGAGGAACATATTGTTTTGTAGTACCTTCATCTCTTACAGAACCGGTGATAATACCGCCGATAGAAGCAGGATTACGTTTCTCTTTAGGCATCATAGGACCAACAGTGCCAACGCGGATAAAAGTATCAGCGCCACAAGCGATAAGCTCTTCAACAGCGATAGCTGTAGAAGGACAACCCATACCTGTAGAAGTAACAGAAACTTTCTCGCCTAATAAAGTACCAGTCCAAGTTTTGTGCTCTCTGCTGTGAGCAACAATTTTAGCATCATCTAAGTAGCTGGCCATAAGGTCAGTACGGAAAGGATCACCTGGAAGTAAAACATAACGACCAACGTCACCAACCTTAGTTTTTATATGATACATCATACCATCTTTTGCCCATGCCATATTTACCACTCTCCTATAAATAAAATAATAAAAATAAAATGTGAAAATAAACAAAATTGCAACAAAATCGTAATATTAACACTAATAATAATTTTACGAAAAATTGGCTTAAATGTCAATAGATACATTAAAAATAAAAAATATACTATATAATATGCACAAATTAAAGGCTTATAAATGTATAAAATACACTTATTTTAAGAAGCAAGATCAAGTGTGGTTAGAAAGTATAGTATTGTTGGTGCAGGAGGAAAGAGAGGCTGTAAAAATTGTAAAAAATTTTCATTACCTATAGACAAAAATTATAAATGATGTTATCATAACAGCGAAGATATAAAATAATGAATGGATTTGTTATTTTATGAATAAAAATGAAAAGAATGAGGGATTTATATTTTGGATAATGTTGAATTGTACTCTATACTTCTGGTAATACTCATACTGATGTCGGCCTTTTTCTCTGCTTCAGAAACAGCTATCTCGACAGTTAACAGAATGAAGGTAGAAAAAGCGGCAAAGGAAAAGAACAAACGAGCAAAAAAAGTATTGTCTTTGATAGACAATTTTGACAGAACTTTGACAACGATTTTGATAGGAAACAATATTGTTAATATAGCAGCATCATCAATAGCAACACTTGTTTCGATAAAGATGTTCGGAGAATCCGGAACCGCGATAGCAACAGGAGTAATGACATTTTTGATACTTACATTTGGTGAGATATTGCCAAAATGCTTTGCAAGAGAGTATTCAGAAAAATTTGCCTACGCTATATCCGGTATAATGTACTTTTTATCGTTTATTTTCTATCCGCTGGTCTATATGTTTTTAGCAATAAAATCACTTGCATATTTGGCGCTTCCGAAAAAGACAGGAGATGCCAATCCGACTATGACAGAGCAGGAGCTTAAATTTATCGTTGAGAACATAGAAGATGAAGGAGTTCTTGAAGAACAGGAAGGCTTAATGGTACGCAGTGCGCTGGAATTTGATGAGAAGACAGTAGAAGAGATATTAACCCCAAGAGTCGATATGGTGACAGTTGATATTGAGGATGATATTGCAACAAACACAGCACTGATCTTAAAGGAGAGATATTCAAGAATACCGGTATGTAAAGGAAACAGTGATAAAATAGTAGGAATAATTCATACGCGAGATTTTTTAGAGGCAGTAATAAACGGCGAACACTTGGAAATAGAAAGTATGATGAAGTCGCCGATATTTGTTTATAAAACTAAAAAGTTATCGTCGCTATTGAATGATTTTAAACGAAAGAAAAGGCATCTTGCGGTTGTAACAGATGACTATGGCGGAACATTGGGAATTGTAACAATGGAAGATCTTCTTGAGGAGCTTGTCGGAGACATCTGGGACGAAGATGAAGAAATCGAGCACGATCACATAAAGCTAAGTGAGAAGAAGTATGAAATAAGCGGAGATATGAGTGTAAGGGATATGTTTGATTTATTTGAAATCGGATATAACTCTGATAATTTCATACATAATACTGTGGGCGGCTGGGCGCTTGAAATCTTCTCACATATACCTGCTGTGGGCGAACAGTTTGAATATGAACATTTAAAAGTTACAGTAAAAGAAGTATCAGAACATAGAATAATATCTCTTTTGGTTAATATAGATGATAAAGAGGAAGAAGTTGATCAGGAGAATAAAAAATCTGATAAGTGATAAGAAAACAGAGGGATCTATGGAAATAAAAGTAGTATATCATAATAAAGAATTACTACCTCTTGAGTTTATAGAGAACAAGAGTGACTGGATAGATTTAAGATGTGCAGAAAAAGTAGTGCTGAAAAAAGGTGAGTATCGGCTTATTTCGCTTGGAATAAGTGTAGAACTGCCCAAAGGTTATGAAGCACATATAGTACCAAGAAGCTCAACTTTTAAGAATTACGGGATACTTCAGACAAATTCAATGGGAGTAGTTGACGAAAGCTATAGTGGAAACAATGACATCTGGAGAATGCCTGTTTTAGCAACAAGGGATACAGTAATAGGTTTTAACGAGAGAATATGTCAGTTCAGGATAATGAAAAAGATGGAGAGAATAGATATAGTAACTATTGAAGCTTTAAGCTCTGAAAATAGAGGAGGTTTTGGCTCAACAGGTAAAATTTGATGTGGGGGGATTTTATTTATGTTGAAAAAATTTACTTTAAACACGCCGGCTGAAGATTTCATCAATATAACATCTTCAGTAAAGAAAACGCTTAGAGAGAGTAACATTCAGGAGGGTTTATGTGTTGTTCATTGTCCACACACTACTGCAGGGATAACCATAAATGAGAATGCAGACCCGGATGTTGTCACAGATATGTTATTGGGACTAAGAGAAGCTTATCCGGACAGAGCGCAGTTTCGGCATTTTGAGGGCAATTCGACAGCGCATTTAAAAGCAAGTACTATGGGTAACAGCGCGACAATACCTATTCATAAAGGCAACTTGGTTTTAGGCGTATGGCAGGGCATATACTTTTGCGAATTTGACGGCCCGAGGAATCGAACATATTATGTAAGTATAACATCAGAATAAAGTAACGGCTTTGATTTACAGAGCATCGAAACGGGAAAAAAACTGTGTGTTCAGAGCTTCAAAGCTTATTTCAAAGCTTTTATTATTCAGATATTGTAATATCCCGGAATCACTGCTGAAATTGAATGACAGCTTATAGGAACATAAAGCCTGTTTTTTGTATTTATATTTTTTATTAACATCGTTTTTTCCATATTTACCGTCCCCGATTAGCGGGTGGTTAATATAAGCCATATGAGCCCTTATTTGGTGTGTTCTGCCGGTTAGCAGCTGCACTTTAATAAGGGTCATATTTTTATTTTTAAATTCTTTCACAACGGTATATTTTGTTTTTATAGTCTTACTGCCTTTTATTCTGTTATCATAGATATAGACTCTGTTTTGGTCTTCGTTTTTTATAAGATATGCAGTTAAAGTATCGCTGTGTTTAAGAAAGAAGCCGTGGACTAAAGCGAGGTAAAATTTTTGTATTTCCCGGTCCTTGAGTTTTTGATTTAATATTCTCAGCGAGGCAGCATTTTTAGCACATATTACAATGCCGCAGGTATTTCTGTCTATACGGTTGACTAAAGCGGGAGTAAAAGAATTTTCGTTGTCAGGGTCATAAAAGCCGCTGTTGTAAAGATAATGAAGTATTCGGCAGATGAGCGAATCTGAGAGATTATTTTTATCGGAATGGACTAAAAGCCCCAAAGGCTTGTTGACGAGCAGAATATTGTCATCCTCATAGACGATGTTTATTTTATCAGGAGCTTTAAGGAAGTCATATTTATCATCTGTAGAATTTTCCAGAAATTCATCTTTGATATAGAGATCGATAATATCGTCTTTTTTTAAAATAGAGTTGATATAGCAGCGTTTTTTATTTAGTTTTATTTTTTTAGTTCTGATGTATTTATACATTAAAGAAACAGGTAAAGCTTTAAAGGTTTTGGTTAGAAATTTATCTAATCGTTGATTTTCGTCATTTTGTTTAATAAGTATTGTTTTCATATCAAGAGATCCTTTTAATAAATGGTATAGATATACAAAAGAGTAATGAAGAAGTAAAAAACGACCTGAGTTTAGTTAGCAGGTCGATCAAGGGAAAAGAAAATCCGGCACAGCAGGTTATCCTGATGTGCCGGTTAAATGTTTTTATGAAGCTCAAATATAGGAAGTTAGTTATTATTTACCTAAGAGTTTAAGAGCTTTATCGACAATATGAGGAGCAGTTAAGCCATAAGCATCGAACAATTCAGCAGGTGTACCTGATTGACCGAAGCAATCATTTATACCGACCATATCGAATTTAGCATTAACTTTACCGGCGATAGTCTCAGCAACAGCAGAACCCAAGCCACCGATAACGGAATGTTCCTCGATAGAAATAACAGCGCCACATTTTTGAGCCATTTCAAGAGTTGTTTCAGTATCAAAAGGTTTGATTGTATGATAATTTACAACAGCAGCATCAATACCCTTAGCTTTTAGTTCCTCAGCAGCTTTGAGAGCTTCGACGACTAAAAGACCGGTTGCCATCAAGCATATGTCTGAGCCATCTTTGATGATGTTAGCTTTACCTGGGATAAACGGAGTATCTTCGGTTGTGATTATATCAGAAACAGGTCTTGCAACTCTTATGTATACAGGGCCATCGATTTCAGCAGCAGCGAACACAGCTTTTTTCATTTCGATAGCATCGCACGGAACGAAGATAGTCATACCGGGAAGGACTCTCATAAGAGCGATATCCTCGATAGTTTGGTGGCTGCCGCCATCTTCGCCGACGCTAAGGCCGGAGTGAGTGAAGCCTAATTTAACATTAGCATTGACATAGCTTATAGAATTTCTTATCATTTCGAAGCTGCGACCTGCGCCGAAGATAGCAAAAGTGCTGATAAAAGGAATTAAATCAGAATGTGCAAAACCGGCAGCAGCACAGACCATATTATTTTCAGCGATACCGAAATCGAAGAATCTCTCCGGGAAAGCATCTTTGAAAGTTTTAGTCATTGTTGCAGCAGCGAGGTCAGCGTCCATGACTACTATTTTATCGTTTTGTTTAGCGAGTTCAACTAAAGCCTCGCCATAAGCTGTTCTTAAAGAAGCACTACTCATTATCTTGATACCCCCAAATCTGCAAAAGCTTGTTTTAATTGTTCAGCGTTAGGTGCCTTACCGTGCCAGCCGACTTGATTTTCCATAAAGGAAACGCCCTTACCTTTAACTGTTTCGCAGCAGATAAATTTAGGTTTACCGGGTTCTGTCGGAGCTTTCAGAGCAGCGATAAGTTCATCGAAATTATGTCCGTCTATTTTAAAGGTTTGGAAGCCGAAAGCCTCATATTTTTTGACCATATCGCCGATATCCATAACATCGGAGTTTTTGCCGTCTATTTGAAGACCGTTGTGGTCAAGAAGGAGAACATAATTATCAAGGCCGTAATGAACAGCAGCCTCAGCAGCTTCCCAAGTAAGACCTTCCTGGCTTTCGCCGTCGCCCATAATAGCGAAGACTTTATAATCTTTTTTCTTAAATTTAGCAGCCATAGCCATACCTACAGCAACAGAAACGCCCTGGCCTAAAGAGCCGGCATTAGCATCGACGCCTTTACATTTTCTCATATCCGGATGGCCTTGCAAAGGGCTATGGAATTTTCTTAAAGTCCACAAATCCTCTCTTGGGAAATAGCCTTTATCTGCAAGAGCAACATAAAGGGCAGGACAAGCGTGGCCTTTACTCATAATGATGCGGTCGCGATTCTCATCTTTAGGGTTTTGAGGGTCTACATTAGCTACTTCGTTATAAAGAGCGATGAGCATATCAATGCACGATAGTGCGCCGCCCGGGTGGCCGGATTTACTGTGATACAGCATCTCAACGATATCAGCTCTGAGTTCAACTGATTTTTTTTGCAGTAATTCAGTATTCATTGATAAAAACTTCCTTTCATATCAAAATATTGATAAACATAGCAGTCGAAAAAAAGAAAAATGCCTGACAACTACTATGAACAATGATAACATAAAATACATTTCAGATCAAGTAATTTATAAGTTTTGGAGAGGGTGTATTTAAT
>JAUMXZ010000096.1 GCA_030528905.1 Clostridia bacterium
AATATACTTCTTCAAATCTTGGAGGATGGAACTTTGACCGATTCTCAAGGCCAAAAAATAGATTTTAAAAATACTATCATTATTATGACTTCCAATATAGGCTCCAAGATATTAACTTCATCATCTTCCTTAGTAGGTTTTGAAAATGAAAAATATGATAAAACTAAGAAAAAGGAATTAGTTAAATCTAAAGTCAAAGAGTTTTTTTCTCCCGAACTTATAAACAGAATAGACGATATAATTATATTTAATAACCTGAGTAAGAAAAATATATACGATATAACAACTAATTTGTTAAGCGAATTACAAAGCAGATTAAAAGAAGTTAAAATAAAAATAGACTTTTCTGAACAACTGATTTCCTATATAGCAAAAAAAGGCTACAGCAAAGAATATGGCGCCAGACAATTAAGACGAGTTATACAGGATACTATTGAAAACAAATTAGCAGATGAAATTTTAGTTTCAAACATAAAAAAAGGTGACTGTATTCTTTGCGATTTTGAGAATAAATCACTTATAATTAAAAATAAATCTCTTGCGCTGTTATAAAAGAAACTTATGATATATACTAAAATGCACCCCAAAAGTCTGAGACTTTGGGGTGCAATAATATAATTTTTATTGACGGATTTTTTTTGTTTTCGTCATATCTTCTAATTCTTTATATATACTGACATAACTGTTAAATCTTGACTTTGTAATTTTGCCCTCAGCTAAAGCTTTAAGAAGCATACAGCCCTTCTCGCAAATGTGACTGCACGATGAAAATTTGCAGCCATCTATATACTGACGAAATTCCGGAAAACACCAGGCCAATTCCTGCTTGTTTGTTATTATTCCATATTTGTTTATATCTATTTCTGAAAATCCCGGCGTATCTGCTACGTATGAATCAGAATCTATTTTATAAAATTCTACGTGACGAGTTGTATGCTTTCCTCGTCCTAATTTTTTGCTGATAGGCGCTGTCTGTATATCAAGCTCTTTAAATAACGAATTTAATAATGTAGACTTGCCTACTCCGGAATTACCGGTAAAAACTGATTTTTTCCCTTTTAGTCTATCCCTTATCAAATCTATATTTTGCTTGCTTCCTATGCAAACCGGTATAACCTCAATTCCTGCTGACTTATATATATCAATAAGCTTTTCTCCGCTATCCAAATCAATTTTTGACACTATTAAAGTCGGTGTTATACCCTGTCTTTCGGCTAAAACCATAACTTTGTCTATATTTAAGGTAACCGGAGATGGAAATACAGTAGAACAAACGATGAAAAAATTATCAATATTCGCTATCGAAGGCCTTAGAAAACTGTTTTTTCTAGGCATTATTTTAGTTACTGTTCCCGTATTATCTTCAGAAATTTGTATTGTAACATAATCTCCTACATACGGTGCCTGACCGTTTTTTCTGAAAACTCCGCGGGCTTTACATTCATATATTTTATCAGCGGCTTCTACATAATAGAAACCGCTGAGAGCTTTTATAATAATTCCATTTACTATTTGCATTTTATAACCTCAATAAGCACACTAATTTCTTGATGTTGAGCTTGAGCTTGAGTTTGAGTTGATTTGACTTGAAATAATATCTGAAGCTGTTTTTGAATTGACTATGGAAGATACAGAGAAATTCTTATTCTGCTCTTCTTTTATTTTCCCGCCATTATCAAAATCAATATAATATGTATAATACACTTGTCCATCAATCTCGGCTACAACTTTTGAAGTGCCCGCAGAACCTGTGACATTTGTTGTATAGTAGCTTGTATAAGCCGGTACTATAACTTTATTTGTAGTAATTTCTCCGTCTACATATACTTTAAAATCAACCTCTTGGTGTATATCATTAGGAAGTTTTATATGTACTTCTACGGTTTTCGGCGTCTTCTTGCCAAGACTTACTACAATATTAACCACACTTCCCTTGTCTACAGACGAAGTCGGCAACGGATCTGTCTCGATTACTATTCCCTGACTTTGACTGCTTTCTACCTGAGTTACCGTACCCACTCTTAGTCCTGCATCAGTTATTTTTTTCTTAGCACTATCCAAAGTCTCATTTATTACATTCGGGACCTGTACTTTCGTGTTTGTCTGACCTTTGCTTACATAAACATTAACAGAACTGCCTTTATCAACCAATGTACTTGCTACCGGGTCTGTGTTTTTTACAATGCCCGCATCTATTGTTTCATCTACTATAGACACAACATTAGCAACAAGTCCTAAACTTTGAATCTTATTAACAGCATCAGCTTCTTTTAACGATTTAACATCAGGTACAGATACCTTTTGAACTCCTGAGACATTTACCGTAAGCTTAATATCAGAATTAGCCTTGACTTTTTTTCCTGAAGAAACTTTCGGATTTTGGTCTAACACTTCGCCCTCCGGTTTAGTGCTGTCGGAATAATCTTCTTTAATAAAATTAAACTTATATACACCCTGGTCTTTAGCCTTCATTATATCGTTGTAGTTCATACCTACAAAATTTGGTATTTCCACTTCTTCGACAGTATTTGAACAAGACTTGCCCATAAACATTATACCAAATATTAACGCTACAATAACTGCTGCGGACACAATACCTATAACGGCATATTTTGTCGAGTTAGAGACTCTTTTTTTAGGGTAACTGCTTTGGATCGTATCTGAACTTTTCTGACTTTTTATCTCATCAATAGCATCTATATATCTTGATGATACAGCGTCTTCCTCATTTTTATATTCAAATCTTATATTTGGATTTCTTTTAAATTCTTCAAGATGCGAAAGCATCTCAGCAGCAGACTGATATCTCTTTTTTGAGTTCTTCTGCATAGATTTCAGTGTGATTTCCTCTAATCCCGGCGGAATAGAGTTGTTTATTTCACTTGGCGGCACCGGAGTCGTCTGAAGCTGCATTATCGCAACAGATACAGCGTTTTCCGCATCAAACGGAACCTTTCCGGTTAACAGTTCATAAAGCATTACACCAACAGAATATATATCTGATTTTGCATCGGTTTCATCTCCTCTTGCCTGTTCAGGAGAGATATAATGAACAGATCCAATAACCTTATCCGTCATTGTTCTTGTTTCATTTTTTGCAAACCTTGCAATACCAAAATCTGTAACCTTTACTGATCCGTCTTGTAAGAGCATTATATTCTGCGGTTTGATATCTCTGTGTATTATTCCCTTTTCGTGAGCGTGCTGCAAAGCTCTTAATATCTGAGTTACGAAATGAACAGCTTCTTTCCAATCTATCCTGCTCTTAGAATGTTTGAGTTGATTTATGTAGTTTTTAAGAGTTACACCCTCCAAAAGCTCCATAACAATATAATGA
>JAUMXZ010000097.1 GCA_030528905.1 Clostridia bacterium
AGATTTAAAATTAATATTTTAAATTAGACAATGCGACATCATTATCATATAACACATCGTCTTTTAAAAGTTTAAAAATTAATTTTAATATTTTTCTTGCGACCGCAATTATGGCTTTTTTCTGTCCCATTTTTCTTTGATGCGACCAAAACCATTGATGAAACGGGGTATTTCTGCATTTAACAGCCACCCATGCAACCTGTACAAGAATTGGTTTGAGATATTGATTCCCGGGAAGTATTTTAGCACAATTCACTTTGCCTGCACTTTCATCATTTCTTGGTGCTAATCCTGCCCATGAACAGAGCTTTTCCGGAGTTTCAAAGCTTTCAAACGGAGCATTACCAATTTCTGCAAGAATAAGCAATGCAGAAACTTTATCTATTCCGGGAATTGAATCTAATACTTCCAATTGTCTGCTATAATCCTGTGAGATTTCAGACATAAGTTCAACAGTATATTCAATATCCTTTTCTGCTTGTTTAAGTTTATTAAGTAATAATTGTAAAACTTTACAATCAGAGGCTGTGAGTTTGTTATTAACAGCACTATAAATTTCTTGAGCAGAGCTTTTCAAATTACCTCGCATACAAGAAGAAATATCTTCATAGGTCAGAGAGCCTCTGAGGGCTAATTGATTTAAAATATTAAGACCTGTCACACAAAAGATATCACTTAAAACTGATGATAATTTGAAGCCGTGAGCCTGTAAAAATTTTTCAATACGATTTTTGTAACGATTTTTTTCGCCAATCATTTTTTTATAGGTACGGGCAATTTCTCTCAAAGACCTAATAGTACTGTTAGGAACATAACTACCACTAATAAGACCAAGAATCATAAGTTTACCAATCCATTCAGCATCCTTTACATCAGATTTTCTACCGGGGACATTTTTTATGTGGTGAGCATTTGCCACCACAATGTTCTCATAATATACTGAATTGGCTTCAATGGTTTCATAAACGGGTTTCCAATAAACTCCGGTGCTTTCCATTGCAATATGATAACAGTCATTTTCATATAGCCAATCAGTGAAAGATTTGAGATGTTCGGGAAATGTTGAAAATTGCTGTCTTAGAACAGAAATTTTGGAATTTTCAAGTTTCAAGATACAAGCTTCAATCATTTTTTCGTGAACATCGACGCCGCATGCACAAGGAAGAATAATATCCATACTACACCACCTTAAAAGAATTAGCAGGATAAGGCAGTCTGAAAAAGTGAAGTTTAGTGTACGTCATATAATGACAATTTTGTGTACTCAAAGACTGCCGGTCTTGTTCTAAAAACGCAATCAAATTAGCAAACCGTCCCTCGACCTGTCCTGCGATTTAATTATATACTAATAGTTGTGTGGTTGCAATAGTATTCATCCATTATGTGTGTCGGCAAGGCATGGATGTTCGAGACCACTGAAAAAGTCGCATTTTTTAGACTGATTTTCACTATCAAACTCCCAAGCTCAAGTTTGAAAAATATTTTTCTGTATTTTTTACCTAAATCAAGCAAATTAATCTGATTATCAGGCTTTAAAGGGGATATCAGCTTTGATATCCTCTTTAAATTTACTGCAATGACGGTTAATTTTGCTTGAAATGATACGCTTATCAGCCCGTACCCTCTGGCACGAGCTAATCCGTGAAAACGTTTCATCTCCGCATTTTTTGGTTCTACCTTTGCCCTCTTTTTATACTTTTCCAAAAACTCTTCTGTTTGTGCTCGTTGGCTCAGTTCAAAAAATAATGGGGCATTTTCACTCACATTTAAAATTTTTGCTATCTTTTTCTCTTTTTTTATACACTCATCGCGATAAGGACAGTTTCTGCACTGTTCCTTATCGAACGTATAAAAATAGCATTTATAGCTTTTTCCTCTTTTTGTATATGTCTTTTCTCTCTTTTTAACTGTTTCATTTCCATATTTACAAAACCATTGATCGCTGTCTTTGTTATACGAATACAATTCTTCATCAACTTTGTAACTGCTGGCACTAACCGGTATATAATGGTCAATTTTATCTTCTATTAATTCATGTATTATATCTGCCCTGAAATATGCTTTATCTCCATATAACTCTTGAATTTCTATTCCGCTTTTCTCTGTTAACTCTCGTAATTCATTAAATTTATCACCATCTACATATGCTCCGTCAGCAACTTTTACAGCTGTTATTATTCCTTCTTTTGTTGTCTGCATAATCTCTGCTTTATATCCATAAAAACTTTGGGTTTTTGACTTTCTTCCTACTCTTGCATCTTTATCGGTTAATGAACGAATCCCTTTTTGCTCTATGAAAAGGTCACTTTCTAAAATTTCTTTTGCTTCTTTTGTTGCTTCAGGTGCATTTTCGGTATTTTCCGATATTACCTCTTCAAGATATGCTTTCATTACGTTTTTTGCTTCTTTTGGGTCATCTATTTGTTTGTAGTCAGGTATATCATAGTCTGTTATGTCAGCTTCTTTAAATATCTTTCTTGCAAGATGTTTCATTATTCTTTCAGGTGTTTTTTTTATAGTATTTGCTTCTATATGAGTGGTGTCTATAGCTATTCCGTTATCCTTACTGATAATTTCACGTTCTATACATTGACGAATTATTTCGGCAATAATTTCATCCAAGTCAATATCTTTAAGCCTTAATGTTCTGAATTTTGCAAGCAGGCTGGGATGTGGTAAATCTTCATCAGGATTTATACCTATAAACCACATAAATGCTAAATTTACTTGAATCTCTTCAATAACTTTTTCGTCCGAAAGGTTGTATAAATATTGAATAAGTAAAATTCTAAACATCATTTCAGGTTCTTTTGCAGGTCTTCCAAAACCTTTGCAATAGCTTTTTTCTAGTAAATTATTCACAAAATTTAAAGAAATTGCAGAATTTATTAAAAAAAGTATATGCTTTTGAGGAATTCTGTGATATAATAGAGAATAGAAGTTAAGCTGTTTTGGTTCAATTTTCAACATGGGTAAGGACTCCTTTTTGATTTTGTTTTTTTGTTATTTATATTATATCATATTTGGAGTCCTTTTTCCATGCTTTTTTGAATTTTATTAGACTTTTTCAGTGGTCTCTAACCGTCCCTTTGACATACGTATTGAATAGGAGAAAGAAATGAATAAAGTAGAAAAATTTATTGCTGAACATTGGCAGGAATGTATAAAGGAAAACCGAGAGGATAACGGAACACTCCTTGGTATGCCTTATCCGTATACCGGATGTGACAAGGGACGGTTAGAGACCACTGAAAAAGTCGCATTTTTTAGACTAATTTTCACTATCAAACTCCCAAGCTCAAGTTTGAAAAATATTTTTCTGTATTTTT
>JAUMXZ010000029.1 GCA_030528905.1 Clostridia bacterium
CGTGTCTCAGTCCCAATGTGGCCGTTCAACCTCTCAGTCCGGCTACCGATCGTTGCCTTGGTGAGCTGTTATCTCACCAACTAGCTAATCGGACGCGAGCCCATCTTCTTGCGGATTTCTCCTTTAATATCTCTGCCATGCGACACCGATATCTTATGCGGTATTAGCGTTCGTTTCCAAACGTTATCCCCCTCAAGAAGGTAGGTTGCTCACGCGTTACTCACCCGTCCGCCACTAACTCGACAAGAGCAAGCTCTCGTCTCGTTCGTTCGACTTGCATGTGTTAGGCACGCCGCCAGCGTTCGTCCTGAGCCAGGATCAAACTCTCTAAAAATTGTATATACTCAAACCACCTAAGGTCTGTTTATATCATCTTTAGTAAAGCTCTTTTGCTCTTCTAAAACACTTGCGTGGTTTTTTAGTCTTTTCCTTGACTGTACCTTTTTTCTTAACAGCTTGTACTTGCTGCCCGAATATGTCTTTGCTTTCTTCACAAAAACAAAACTCAAATTCTTTACGGGTTGTGCTACTTGTACATTTGCTTTGTACTTTCGTTATTGTTCAATTTTCAAGGTTCCTCGCTGTCGTTCAGCGTGATTTCTATTATATCATCACTCTTTCGGTTTGTCAAGCCTTTTTTTGAGATTTTTTTAGGTTTTTTTTGCTAACCTTTTTTCTCAACCGTTTTGACTTCCCCTCACAGCGTGATTTCAATTATATCAGTTCTTTTTGAGTTTGTCAAGCACTTTTTTTGCTTTTTTTTGACTTTTTTCTAAGCCTTTTTCAAAACTCACTCTTTACCGATTTTTACCACCGCCTCAACAGCGCGTTTACTATCTTACCACCTTTTTCCCCTGTTGTCAACACTTATTTTAAACTTTTTTTACTTTTTTTGATTTTTTTGTTTTTTCCCTTCGCTACCTCACTATATATAATAACCGCTACCCTTTTAAATATTAAATTAACATACATACATTTAATATGCTTTACTCATCTGTACTGTACTTCTGATATTCTATTATAGCTTTTTGTATTGAACTTTTTTTTAATATCTGCTATAATTCTTTATTATTGTAAGTTTCAATCTGTTTTTTTATTAGAGAGGATATGTAGATGAAAACAAATACAATTTTATACAGCTACAATCTTGTATTGTTATATCATAGCTTTTTGTATTGAAATTCTCAATATTCTGATGCGTTTCATTCTGATATAACTTTTAATCCGTTTTTGTTAAAGGGGATGCATAAATGAAAATAGATACAATTTTATTTGATCTCGACGGAACTCTGCTGCCTATGGATCAGGATATATTTATAAAGGCTTATTTCAAAAAAATTTCCTCTGCTCTTTATAAACACGGCTATGACCCTTCCCAGCTTATAAACGCTATATGGAAAGGGACTTCCGCTATGATTTTAAATGACGGCACTAAATCTAATGAGCAGGTCTTCTGGGATACCGTTTCCTCTATATATGGCGAGAAAATTTTAAAGGACAAGACTTTCTTTGATGACTTCTATCTTAATGAATTCGATTCCATTAAACAAGTTACCTCTTTTAATCCTTTAGCCTCTAAGACTGTAAAAGCTCTTATCAATTCCGGCTATACAGTCGCTCTTGCCACTAACCCTATCTTCCCTAAAACCGCTACTCAAAAGCGTGTACAGTGGGCCGGGCTCAAGCTTTCTGATTTCGCTGTCTATACTACCTACGAAAATATTAACTTTTCTAAACCTAATTTAAAATATTACCAAACTGTTGCCGACAAACTTAATGTCAAGCCCCAACAATGCCTGATGGTCGGTAATGATGTCGATGATGATATGGTCGCACAAAATATCGGTATGAAAGTCTTTCTTTTGACTGACTGTCTTATAAATAAAAGCGCTTCCGATATTTCTCAGTATCCAAACGGAGATTTTAACGCTCTATATCAATATATACAAACAATTTAAAGGAGGTTATCTTTATGAATTTTCACAGTATGTCCGAAAAAGACTCTTTGACCCAACTCAAAACCAACTGTCAAACAGGTCTGTCTTCTGATGAAGTTGCTGCCCGACAATCTACATACGGTAAAAATCTGCTTCAAAAGAAGAAACCCAAAACTATGATGCAAAGATTTGCTGAGCAATTTAAAGATGTTATGATTATTATCCTCTTAGTTGCTGCTCTTATTTCCTTTGTCATAGCTTGTGTGGAAAATAACCCCAACGAATTTTTTGAACCGGTGCTTATTTTGCTTATAGTTATTATAAATGCTATTATGGGTGTCGTTCAGGAAAGTAAAGCCGAAAAAGCTCTGGAAGCACTTGAAAATCTCTCAGCTCCTCATTCAAGAGTTATAAGAGATGGAAAAGATTCCGTAATAGATGCTTCTGACTTGGTCCCGGGCGATATTATCCGTCTTGAAGCCGGTGATTTTGTCCCTGCTGATGCCCGACTTATAACAAGCGTTAACCTTAAATCCGAAGAATCCGCTCTGACCGGTGAATCTGTTCCAAGCGAAAAATATGCCGACACCATTGTAAAGGAAGATTCCGCTTTAGGCGATAGACATAATATGGTCTATTCCGGCTGCAGTATCACTTACGGAACTGCTATGGCTGTTGTAGCATATACCGGTATGAACACAGAAATGGGTAAAATTGCTAACCTTCTTGAAGGTGAAGGCTCTACTCAGACACCTCTGCAGAAGAAACTTGCTCAGCTTGGTAAGTACCTTGGATTCCTTGCCCTTGCTGTTTGTGCTATTATATTCGTAATCGGACGTGTCAACCAATTAGATCCGCTGGATATATTTATGACCGCTGTTTCTCTTGCCGTTTCTGCTATCCCTGAAGGTCTTCCCGCTATCGTAACTATCGTTTTATCTATCGGTGTTCAGCGTTTAGCAAGAAAAAATGCTATTATCCGCAGATTACCTGCTGTTGAAACCTTAGGCGGAGCTTCTGTTATATGCTCTGATAAAACAGGTACTCTGACTCAAAACAGAATGACTCTCGTTCAAGGCTGGACTGCTAATATGAATGAACCTGAAAACATAAGCAGTGATACAGAAAACAGTAATAATATTAAAAATCTCCTCTCATACGCTACCCTATGCTGCGACGGTTCTGTCCAGTTTGAAGGCGACAAAGCTGTTCATATCGGAGATCCTACTGAAACCGCTATAATCCTTGCTGCTCATAATAATAAGCTTCCTCAGGATTTCTTAAACAAACAATTCCCCCGCTTAGGCGAATTACCTTTCGATTCAGACCGTAAACTGATGACTTCTATCAATAGAATAGGAGATCAAAATGTAGTAATAGTCAAAGGTGCTTTTGATGTACTTATGGGTCGCTGCATAAACACCGGTTTTGAAAAAGCTAAGTTTATAAACGACCAAATGAGCGCGCAGGCTCTTAGAGTTCTTGCCGTTGCTTATAAAACAATAGACGAAATTCCTCAGACTCTTACAAGTGAGCAAATCGAATCTGACCTGACATTTATGGGTCTTGTCGGTATGATTGACCCGCCTCGTCCGGAAGCTGCACAGGCTGTTAAGACCTGTCGTGCTGCCGGCATCCGTCCTGTTATGATAACCGGCGACCACGTTGTTACCGCTTCTGCTATTGCCAAACAATTAGGAATACTCCAGCCCGGCCAACGCGCTGTTACCGGTGTTGAACTTGATAATATGTCGGAAGAAGAACTAAACCAGCAAGTAAAAGATATAAGTGTTTATGCCCGTGTTTCACCTGAAAATAAAATACGCATAGTCAAAGCCTGGCAATCTACTGATGCTGTTGTTGCTATGACCGGCGACGGTGTTAATGATGCTCCTGCTTTAAAAGCTGCTGATATCGGCTGCGCTATGGGTATTACCGGTACTGATGTTGCCAAAGGTGCTGCCGATATGACTCTGGCTGACGATAATTTCTCTACTATCGTTGATGCTGTTAGAGAAGGTCGCGGAATCTATACAAACATCAAGAAAGTAGTCGGTTTCCTCTTGGGAACTAACATCGGTGAAGTTATATGCGTATTCGTTGCTATGCTCTTATGGCATAAAACACCACTGCTCTCAATGCAGCTTTTATGGATAAACCTCATTACCGATAGTTTACCGGCTATCGCATTGGGAATGGAAAGTGTTGAAAAAGATATAATGACATTTAAGCCAAGACCTAAAACAGAAAGTATGTTTGCTCACGGTTTCGGTGTCCAGATTATCTTACAGGGCATTATGTTCGGTGTTATATCCCTTGTAGCTTTCCATATTGGAACAACTATGACCGGCCTTGACGAGGGCGGACAAACTTTAGCATTTATGGTCTTAGCTGTATCTCAAACCTTACAGGCATTCCATATGCGTTCTTCAAAATCTTTGTTTAAAATCGGACTTTTCACTAACAGTGCACTTAACAAAGCCTCCCTTATCGCGCTTGTTCTTATGCTCTTAGTTCTGTTTACACCTGTTTCTACTGCATTCGGTCTTATCATCCTTCCTGTTAATTTATATTTAATCGGCTTAGGCCTTATCTTAGTACCTACTGTTATAATGGAAGGTGCAAAGGCTATAGGACTTGTCAAGAGCTTGCATCACCACGATCTTGAGAAACAAAAAAAATAATAAAATAATCGTTTCTTAACTTTTATATTAACACAAAAAGCGGAGCCGTCGAAAAAGACATAGCTCCGCTTATTTTTATTTTATTCAATTATCCTTTCCCTTTAAAACTCTTTTTGTTTTGAAATGTTTTTCCTGAGAAAAAAACCGCACTCAAAAATTAGAGTACGGTCCATTTGGTGGAGATGAGGGGAATCGAACCCCTGTCCGAAAAAAGCCTGTATAAGCTTTCTACGAGCGTAGTCGCTGTTTAAATTCCCCTGTTAAGATGTACAACGACAAACAAAAAAACAGAGTAGCCTTTATTTCCTGACCGAGCCCAAGGCAAAACCCGGTTCACGTTCACTGCTGATGATTACACCTTTAAATAGGCCGCAGTCCTCCCAAATAAAGATGGCAGCTATAACTAAGCTGCTACTAACAGATTGTTAGTATTATAAGATTTATTATTGTTATTTAATTTATAACAGTGCAAATATTTAAAGCGTTTTTGCGCCGCTGCTCGCTTACTTATACTCACAATCCCCGTCGAAACCATTACATCCCCATAATAATACAGCAGCTAAGAATATTTCATTCTCTCTTTCAAGGCTCGCTGTATATCTCTTTTAGCTGCTTTTTGAGCCATATCTGCTCGCTTGTCATAAAGTTTTTTACCTTTGCACAAACCTAATTTGACCTTAACAAACGAGCCCTTAAAATATAGCGCAAGCGGTATAAGTGTAAGTCCCTGCTGGCTTAACAGCGACTCAATTTTTTTAATTTCTTTCTTGTGCATCAACAATTTTCTTACTCTGAGCGGGTCCTTATTAAAGATATTGCCCTGTTCATATGGACTTATATGCATACCGTTGACAAAAAGTTCGCCCTTGACTACAGAACACCAGGAGTCTTTTAAGTTAGCACGACCCTGTCTTAGCGATTTGACCTCTGTGCCGACAAGCTCAATACCTGATTCATAAGTCTCAGTAACAAAGTAGTCGTGATAGGCTTTTCTGTTCTGAGCAATTGTATTATCCGGTTTATTTTTAGCCAATTTAAAATCCTCCTTTCGCAAGATTAAGTCAGTATTATTATTTTTTCCAGAACATCCATCTGAATTTCTTCTTCTTAACACTCTCCTGTGATGCATCAGGTACAGTAAAAGAGGCAAACACGCTAAAGCACTTAGGTGTGATTTTTCTGTCTATATGCATAGAGCCGCAAAACCACTTTTTATATTTGAGCTTCTTTGATAAGCTGTCTAAATACACATCAAAGTGATTTACATTCTTTATATCCCCGTTTACTATTACATTTGCATTTATAGGTGGCTCGTGAGTTATTATATAATCAACCTCATAGGAAACTTTGTCTAAATTTGTATCCGCGTTTTTAATATCATCATCATCAGGAAGCTCCTGTTCCCACCAGCTATTACTCTTTTTTCTTATAGCCTTATCTTCCGGATCACTTTCTCCGCCGCCAAAGGCAAAAAACTTACAGCCGTTAATATCAAAAACTTCGCCTCTGATAAGATGCACAATATTCGGTGCTATTCTATGCACTTTACCGCCATAAAATTCTTCAACAGGATATTCATTCAGCAAGTCAAAATTCTCGTGAGTGCCGTCAACAAAGGCTATAGTGTATTTTAATCTGGAAAGCTTTGACAAAATCTTTTTCTCTTTATCACTGCCATCCCAAATAAAGCCGAAATCACCGCAAACAAACAATATATCATCTTTAGTGAAGCTCTTTGCTGTTGACTTTGATAATCTTCTGAAATCCGCATGAGTGTTTCCGGTTACATAAAACAATTTACTATACCCCCAAACATAACTATACAAATTTAATTATACAACATTATATCGTTTTGACAAGACTTTTCGACAAAGATTTCTTAAATTTTCATAATTGTCGGTATTAAAACCCTATTTTCACCTGTAAAAATATAGAGTTTAATATAATTTTTTCTTAAATTTAGTTGATTTTAATAAGTAACTATTGTAGAATGTATGTGTACTATAAGATTTATTAAATGGAGGATATAAATGAATAGTAAGTTTAAAAAAATAATTTCTATTATGATTATTACCATACTTATAACTGTCGGTCTTTCAATCCCTGCAAATGCTGCAAGTTATGACCCGGGCTTTGAAACCACCACTAAGGCGATAACGCTTCTTAATCTGGATACCGGAATTACTGTTTACGAGAAAAATTCAAACGAAAAGGTTTATCCTGCTTCGGTTACTAAAATTATGACCTACATCGTAACAATCGAAAATGTAGTCGATGTGGATAATACAATGGTTACTGTATCAAAAGAGCTGATTGACTCTCTTGAAGGCACTCAAAGCTCTTTGGCCGATTTAAAAGAGGGCGAAACTTTAAGCGTATATACACTTCTTAACTGCTTGATGGTCCCTTCCGGTAATGATGCTGCTACTGTTCTTGCTCATTATGTTGGAAACGGCGATATACAGGTTTTTGTCGATATGATGAATCAGAAGGCTCAGGAACTCGGCTGTACCAATACTCACTTTGTAAACCCAACCGGCCTTCACGATGAAAACCATTATACTACATCAAACGATGTCTGCAAATTTACTCAGTATGCTATGCAGATGCCTATGTTTATGAATATTGTATCTCAAACTTCTTACACAGTGCCTCAGACCAATCTGCGAAATGAACGCCAGCTTGTATCAACAAACTATATGATGATCCCCTATTATGAAGAATATTACTACAAATACACAAGCGGAATAAAAACCGGTTGGCACGATCAGGCCGGATATTGTATAGTTACAAGCGCTACCGCAGACGGTTATTCCTATATCTGCGCAGCAATGGGCGCACCTTCGCAGGATGAAAACGGCGAGGAAATAGAAACTAACGCTGCTATGCTCGATTCAAGAGAACTTTATCGCTGGGCTTTGACTACATTTGAAATAAAAAATGTTTTAGATTCAAATTCTCCTATAGACGAAATTCCTATAAATTACGCTTGGGGTCAGGATACTATATTATTGTCTCCTGAAAAAAGTGCTAGCTACCTCTTACCTAAGGATGTAAATCCTTCAAGTATCTCTGTTACTATGATAGACAGACCGGAATCAATAGATGCTCCTATCAAAAAAGGTGATATAGTCGGAAGGGCTAAACTTTCTTATGCTAATCAGGACTTAATGGAGATAAATGTTGTTGCTGATGGCGATGTAAGCCGAAGTGATTTGATGTATTATTTGCACGTGCTTAAAAATATATTCTCATCTTTCTGGTTTATCCTTATGTTCGTAGTGTTCATCATTTTAGTTATTGTTTATATACTCTTAATGAGAGCTTATAATAAAAAATCTAACAAAAGAGTTCGTAAGTACCGCAATTTCTAATAGATAACGATAGGTGTCGTCGCTTCCTGCTGTTCAGGCTGCGACGATATTTATTTTTAAAAAAATTTAAAAAAAGACTTGAAATCTGTTTTTGTATATGATATAATAAGTTTCGTTGCTAAGAGTGATGAGGGCCATTAGCTCAGTTGGTTCAGAGCAACCGGCTCATAACCGGTTGGTCCGGGGTTCGAGTCCCTGATGGCCCACCAGCAAAAAACCGTAATCTTGATATTCAAGATTACGGTTTTTTTATTTCACTCTAACTCTAAGAAAAAAAGCAAAACACCATTACCCATACTGCTCCAAATGCTTCTTCATACAATCAAAAGTCTTATCGCTTATAACATGTTCTATGCGACAAGCATCTTCAGCTGCGGTTTTTTCGTCAACTCCCAATGCTGTCAATATCTTAGTCAAAACAATATGTCGCTCATATATGTTTTTTGCCGCTTTAAGCCCTTTCTCTGTAAACGATATATACCCGTCTTTATCTACAATTATATAACCATTTTTCTTCAGTATGCTCACAGCACGGCTGACACTTGGCTTTGAATAATTCATATGCTCCGCAATATCAACAGATCTTACTAATGCTCCTGATTTGTTCAGTATATATATCGTTTCCAGATACATCTGTCCTGACTCTTTTAAAAACATTCAAAAAAACTCCTTAACTTATACAAGTAAAATTTCTTCAAATAATAACATAACCACTGCAAAAAATCAACTCTGAATTTTAAAAATTATTGCATAATTTATTTGTCCTGTATTTTTTTTTATATGTTAAATTTGCTTGAAAAAATATCATTTTTATATTAAAATATATTCTATAGTATTCAGATAGTGTTTTTTATTCTTTATTGGTTTTTAACTCTCACTTTTAACAACTTTTTAAAGAATAAATCCTGTTTTTTTCATTATCTTAACTAAAAAACTGTATTGAGGAGATGTTTTGTATGACTATTAAAAAGACTTTAAATAATGATGCCCTTACTTTGGAAATTATCGGCAGACTTGATACTACTACCGCTCCTGAACTGGAAACAGAGATCGATCAAAGCCTTGATAATGTTTCTTCTCTTATACTCGATTGCGGTAACCTTGACTATATGTCCTCTGCCGGATTAAGAGTTATTTTAAAAGCACAAAAAATTATGAATGTTAAAGGCGAAATGAAACTTATAAATGTCAGCGATATAATAATGGAGATCTTCGATATTACCGGCTTTTCTGACATCTTAACAATCGAATAGTATCTACCATCTGCTCAGAGAGGTATTTATATTGATTACTTTAATTCGCTTGATCTCCGCTATTTTAGTGCCTGTAGTTCTTTCTGTTATATTTTATTTTTTAGAAAAATCGACAAAATTTAAAAATCTGCCCTATATGGCAAAACAGTTGCTAATAGGCGCTGTTTTCGGACTTTCTGCCATACTGTCAACAGAATTCGGTATCCCTGTTGACGGCGCTATCCTAAATGTCAGAAACGCTTCACCCTTGTCTGCCGGCTTGATTTTCGGCTGGCCTTCCGGTATAATCGCAGGCCTTATTGGTGGTGTTCAACGTTGGTTCTCCCCTTCCGGAGACTTCACCCGCATAGCCTGTACCATAGCTACGATAGCTTCCGGTTTCTTTGCTGCCGTTGTCAGAAAATATATGACGGATAACAAGCGTCCTCCCTGGTTTTATGGCGCTACTGTCGGTGTTACTTCTGAAGTGCTGCATATGCTCCTGGTCTTCCTTTCAAATTCCTATGACATCCAAAGAGCTTTCTTCGTCGTTCAGGCTTGTGCTATCCCTATGATAGCTTTAAACGCTGTCTCAGTTACTTTATCAATTATTATTGTTTCTATTTTAGATAAACAAAAGTACAATACTAAAAAACTACAGGATCTTTCGCAAATATTTCAAAGAAAATTACTCATTAGCGTTGTCCTTGCTTTCGTTGTAACCTATGCTTTTACAAGCGCTTTCCAGGCAAGTATCTCTGATGTCACTACAAGCCTTACGCTTAAAACTCACTTAAAAAACGATCGCAACGATATCCGTACCTTAGCAGATAAAAGCGTTTTAGATGTAACCGGCCAAATAAAAAACGCTTTGCCAAATGATATCACTACTGCTGCCCTTGTGGATTTAGCCGTTGTATACAATGCAACAGAAATCAATATCGCTGACTCCTCAGGCATCATAACCTGCAGCACTAATCCGGATATCTTAGGCTATGATATGGCAAGTGATGAGCGCTCTGCTGAATTTATCACCCTGCTTTATGACGAAAATCAAGTCGTTCAGGACTATCGCCAGGATGTATTACACCCTTATATCTCCTGTAAATATGCCGGTCTGCCACTTGCCAAGGGCGGATTTATACAGGTCGGCTTCGACTTGGAACAGTTCCACGCACAAATAAACGATCAAATTGCTGTCGTTGCTTATAACAGCCATATAGGCCAAAGCGGCGGAGTAATAATTATAGACAGCAACGGTACGATTATAGGCGATAGAGAAAATAATAACGGAGCTCATATCTCAGCTCATACTAATTTTGATCGTGTTTTTGCTAATGAGGGTGATCGCTTTTATGCCGAAATTTACGGCATCACTTCTTGTTGTGTCTACGCTTCAATAGAAGGCTACTATATAATCGACTTCTTGCCACTGGAGGAGGCATCGTTCTCAAGAGATACTTCTGTTTATATGCTGGCCTTTATGGAGATTATTGTTTTTGCGGTTCTCTTTGCTCAGATATTCTTCCTTGTAAAGCGATTTGTTGTTAATAATATCCGCAAAGTAAATAAATCTCTTGAACAAATCACCTCAGGAAACCTCGATGTAAAGGTTGATGTACGCTATAATAAGGAATTTGCCGCTCTGTCTGATGACATCAACTCGACTGTTTCTACTTTGAAACACTACATAGACGAGGCTGCTGCCCGTTATGACAAAGAATTGGAAATAGCTCGGCAAATACAACATTCTGCACTGCCGTCTGTCTTCCCTCCCTATCCTAACCGCAAAGACTTTGCTATCTATGCTACTATGGACCCGGCTAAAGAAGTCGGCGGAGATTTTTATGACTTCTATCTGCTTGATAACACTCATCTTGCTTTTATGATAGCTGATGTTTCCGGAAAAGGTATCCCGGCTGCTATGTTTATGATGACTGCAAAAACATTCATAAAAAGCTATGCTGAAAGCGGCCTTTCTGTCAGCGAGATCTTCACAAAAGTAAACTATAAGCTTTGCGAAAATAATGAAGCCGATATGTTTGTTACTGCCTGGATTGGTATTTTAGACCTTGATACCGGTATTGTCAAATATGCTAACGCAGGACATAATCCTCCTGTTGTCAAACGAAAAGACGGTAAATACGAGTTCCTTAAAAGCAGGGCTAACTTCGTTTTAGCCGGTATGTCCGGTGTCCGCTACAGAGAAAATCAAATCAAGCTTGAGCCCGGCGATGAAATATTCCTCTATACTGACGGTGTAACCGAAGCTCATAATAAAAACAATGAACTTTTCGGCGAAGATGCTCTTCTTGACAGCCTCAACAAAAAGCTCTACAAATCACCTGATGAACTTTGTAAGCAGGTTAAATGTGATGTTGATACTTTTGCCGGCGATATAGACCAGTTTGACGACATAACTATGCTTTGTGTTCGTTTGAATAGCTCTCCTTCTAAAACTATGTCTGACATCAAACCGGTTTTGGAATCTTTTCCTGAAATATCATCATTTGTCGAAGACACCCTTGAAGGCTATCTTATCCCCGCTAAGTTAATCCATAAATTCCTGATAGTCATTGATGAAATATTCTCAAATATCGTTTATTACAGCAGTGCTAATTTTGTCCATATAAAGCTTACAAAGGAACAAAATTTCGTGTCTATGTCAGTTATAGACGACGGTAAACCTTATAATCCTTTGGAAAACTCTGCTTCTCGTGATGCTCCTTTGGAGGCAAAAGATAAGCCTATTGGCGGTCTTGGTATCTTAATGGTAAAGAATATAGTTGATGATTCTAAATATGAATATACTAACGGACAAAATAAGCTTACTCTTGTCATAAATTTACCGGATTTAAACCAATAAAATAATGTAATTTCTACATAAAAAAACCTTTCAGAGAACTTCTAAATTCTCTGAAAGGTTTTTGCTTTTTAGTTGTTGTTTTCGCTTTATTTTAACTATATATTTTTCTTTATCTTTAAAATATTCTGTCCGTCTTTATACTCATATGATATTTCATCCATCATATTCTTCACCATAAATATTCCAAGGCCGCCAATGGCTCTTTCATCAGCAGACAATGTTATATCCGGATCTTTTTTTTCTAACGGGTCATAAAATACTCCGTTGTCTATAAAGTATAACACTATTGCGGCCGGATCTTCTTTTACCTCTATACACACTGTAGCCTTACCTATATCCGGACAATAGGCATACCTTGCTATATTGCTGAAAATTTCATCAATAGCTATCTCTATTTGCATAATAGGCTTTTTCGGACAATTTATCTTTACAAGCTCATTTCTGACAAAGTCTAAAACTTTAGATATATTTTCAAGCTTTGCATCAAAAATCATCTTTTTCACTATCTATTCCTCCAATTACGACTAATCCTTAATATTTTGTATTAAGTAAATCTACACATTCCCTGATTCTTTACACTTTTGATATTTATTTTGAAGAAGTTTTGCTATCACTTCTTCTACTGCTGCTGTTTCCGGCCGAAGAAAAAGCTGTATTTGTTGTTTTTGAGTTCATATATACTGTATCATCTGAAAAATAACTTTCTGTTAAGCTCATCCCGTCAATAATCTCACTCCAAGACACATTATGTTCTAAGCAATTTACGGTTCTTGACCAAAACACTGCATCTACACTACCGCGCTGAAGATATTTTTTTCTGTCACCGCTGTTTACTTTTACATATTCAATGTTCACCTGTTCGCGCCTTGCTATCTCTGATAATAGCTCTACATTAAAGCCTGCAAAATCCCCGTCAGGTGTCACAAAATCCATTGGCGGAAGATCTCCTGTTAATCCTATCTTTATTGTTTTTGCCCCTTCATAATGTGGCTGTGCTTGTGTAGGTTCCGGATCTTTTTGAATGTACGCTGTCAAACTGTTATCTATAAGCGCTTGCATCGTTCCATCAGCTTTTAATTGTTTTATGTTTTCGTTTAACAGATCGTAAACTTCTTTGTTCTCTGTTAATGTAACCATAGAGAAATCTTCTGTTCTGGTGCCTGTGCCCGCTGTGTTATAAGAAAGTTCGCTATATTTCCCCAGTAAATACTGAGCTGTACTTTCGTTTATGCTGAAGCCTTTGATATCTCTAATTGTCACAGCTGATACTAATGCAGATAAAGTTTGATATTCAACAAAATCATAATCGATCGTGCCGCTTGTATGATCTGCTACGAAATGTGATTTAATAAACTCCTCTTTGCCGCAAATTGTCTTTAATAACCCGATTTTAGTCTTCGGGACCTCTTTTTTTGTATTATCTGCTGAACAAGCGCACAGCAAAAATGTTAAACAGCACACCATAAACATCGCTACTATTTTTTTCATACAAGCACCCCTTTGTATATTACATTATATATTATATTGTTTTTATTTTCTGCATATTTATAATTCTGTTCATATAATACTTATTAACAGTGAAACCTGTTATATGTATTACTCCTGATTTTTTAAAGTAAGTTGTACAATTTCATCGGAAAAATAACTTTCTGTAGGGACTGCTCCCGGAATTTTTTCTTCACTGCTTAACCTGTGTTCTATACAATAAAGGCTTGTTGTCCAAAATATAGCATCTGCTCTTCCTGATTCAAGCA
>JAUMXZ010000098.1 GCA_030528905.1 Clostridia bacterium
GTAAAGTTGAGCTTGAATTAGAGTCAGGAATTTATGATATTTATGTAACAGAAATTACAGACAACGGCGAGGAAAACACAATTATAACAAGAGTTGTTGTGAGCAAGAGTTCTAAACTAACATCAGATCAACTAACAATTTATACTGATTTTATGGATGTAACAACCATAATACTTAATGAGCCGACTAAAGAGGTATCTGATGAAACATTAAAAAGCAAATTAACTGCCCAAACATCGAAAACCATCCAAGCCTTTACTTGTGATGATTTTGATAATGACGGCAAAAAAGAGGCTTTTGCTTTTGTTGGTGACAAAGAAAATGACGATGCCCTCGGTGAACTATTTACAGGTGAATTGTGGTTCATAAACGATAATACTGTTAAACAGTTGAAATCATATTCAACTATGATGACAAATATGTACTCTAAAATAAATTATGTGGTGGAGTTTTCTAATAGAAAATTCTTGTGTTTAAATAATTTGTGTGGTAATTATTCGCTTTCTGAAATTTGGACTGTTGATAATGGACAACCAAAGGAATGTAATATTTCCGGATATGGACAAGGCACGGTAACAGTAGAGCATAATGCTGTTGCTTTAACAAATTCTGCTTATGATGCTGTTTATGATTCTTCTACAAATTCTTATATAGGTCATACTTGGAAACCTTATTACTACTATTGGGATGAAAGTACAAGGGACTTTAAAGAATATGGTGGCGTAAAGATCACCAAAGAACAATTTCTAAATATTAAAGGTGCTTCTGATATCATAAATACCGTATTAAATGGCGGAAATGAAATAGTTAATATATTATATCGTGAGAATGGTATGATAAACATTAACTATAAAAACGGTAATACATATGACAATGCTAATTTACTTTATAACGAAAAAACAAATACAATGGAAGTATTAAAAAGCGGTTTCACTACTCCGAGAGATGCTTTGGCATCCTCTTATGGTGGAACTTATCAAGAGGAAATTATAGAGTCGATAGCAACCTATCCTAAAAAACTGCCTGAAATATTTAATAATACAAGCAACCAATCCGCTGAATCAACAACTAACAGCACAACACAAAACAAACCCGAAACACCTAAATATCCTTTAGAGGGTGAATATGATGAGATTTTAGCAAAGGGTGACGGCTATTATCTCGTAAGCAAGTTTGAGGAATCTTACGATTCAGCCGCAACTCTTTATGGTGTTGTATCTGATGCTGGAACTTGGGTATGTCCTCTATCGGCAAATAATGAATTTGCTAAAGCGGCTAATAATATTCAAGACGGATATTCACAATCATATCATAAGATTAAATATGACTATTTAGGTGATAAAATATTTGTAATAAAGAATTGTAGCATTATTTTAGGTCGGGAAACGATACCAAGTGGCTATTGGGGTGTATATGAGTCTCACGGCGGTTGTGTAATGGTAGATGTAAACGGAAAATACATAAATAGCGGCGGTTATATTATTACAGAATTTAAAGACGGGTACGCATTTACCGAATGTGGAAATGCAGGGTTAGTTTATAGACTTGACAAAAACGGAAATCAGACAAAGGTTCGTTATGTGGACGATTACTTTGGTATTCCATCCGAAGGTCTTGTATGTTTAAGTTATATTTTTTATGATATAGAAACCCTAACACCTACCATTGATTTAAACGAATATGATATGGTTACAAAATCAAAAGATTTGCGTTTTAAAAATGGTGAATTGTATTTTGAATTTAAGAACCCTGCCGGAACAAAATATCACGTGAAAATTGATAAAACTGGCAAATTTTTGTATGATCCTGTAAAGATGGATTAAATAAAGGAGGTTTGAAATATGTTTTGTCCTAATTGTGGAACACAGATAGCGGAAAACGGTGCTTTCTGCCCGAACTGTGGCAATAAACTTAATAACGAAACAGTTAATACCCCTGTAACCCCTGTTACAGAAAAACCTAAAAAGGCAAAAAAGAGAAAAGGCAAGGTTATTGCAGCTATTATTAGTGTTTTAGTTGTGATTGCGGTTGCTGCTACAGTTATCATTATTAACCCATTTGGGGATAAAGGTGGTAACAGTTTAGGTGGCGGTAAAAAGGAAAATCAATGGTATGTTGCAGAGAGAACTAATAATCAAACATACAGCGAAGATTATTCCTATAAATATCAGTACAAATATCTGGATAAGGTGCAGTTATTAGAAACAACATTTAATGGCGAAATCACTACATACACATATGATAACAACAATCGTTTGATGTCTATGGAATCGGAAGATAATGACCTTTCATTCAAATACGAAGAAAAAGGTAGTAAGTATGTGGGTACTTCTAATACTTATAAGGATGATGACGATTCCTATTATATGGTTGTTAAATATAATAGAGCGAATCAGTTAGTGCTTCAGGAAACATATCACAACAACCGCATTGAAACGAGCGTTAAATATTCCTATCATCCTAATGGTGAAATTAGTCAATACATCTCTACATATAACGAGGGCGATTACTTTATTGAAACATTTAATGAAAACGGTCAAGCAACACTTGTGGAGTCATACAATGCAGATGGTACATTAACCAATAAGCAAGTTTTTGAATATGATGGTAAGCGTGTCATCGGAACAAAATATTATGATAAAAACGGTGAGCTTTCTCAAAATGAAGTTTTAGACGATAAGAATGGCAATAGAGTAAAAACCATAATGTATGATGAGGATAATGAGGTAAGCGGATACTCGGAATACATTTACGATGAAAATGACCACCTTGTTGAAAGAAAAATTTATGATAAAGATAACAAATTAGTTCAGCATATGGTAAATGTATGGCGAATTATGAAATAACCGTTTAGCGAGGAGTTAAGATGTTTTGTAAAAACTGTGGAACGGAGATCAACGCTGGCACATCGTTCTGTGCTAATTGCGGCTCTCCCATAGAAAATGTAAATATGCCCATAAACCAACCACAGAGAAAAAGCAATAAGTTCGTTGGTATTATTGCAAGTTTAGTAGTTGTAGCGGTTTTAATTGTTGGTGTATCGTTTATTATTAAAGCAATTTCCGGCGGTGGAAATTATGAGGAAGTTGCAGAAAAATATGCTCTTGCCGAGGCTAATTTTGATTATGAAGAAGCAGCAGAGTATGTGGCTTTTGATACAGAGGAATTACTCAACGATTATTTCGATTATCTGTGCAATCTATCAGGAAAATCTATTACCGAACTGTATGAGGCTTTAGAAGATGAGTATGATGTTTCGGTTGATA
>JAUMXZ010000030.1 GCA_030528905.1 Clostridia bacterium
TTCTACATTGGCAGTTTCTACGCTGTCACTTTGTGCTCCGGCAGGTTTCAGGTAATTCCTTGATTTATCCTCTTTTTGGAATCCGATACCTACCTGTACAGTTTTCTTCTGATCGTCTATGGATATCTCATAGCTTATTTTTTTGCCATTTCCAATAGGGAAGTTTAATTTTGCACCCAAGCTAAGCAATGGGAATTTCTTCTTAGCGATCTTGCCTTGTAATTCTACTGTTTCACCTTCATAACCGAAGTCTAATCCATTCAAGAAGTTCTTTATGGATCTAAAGATGTTTACTTTCTCTTTTTTATCATTCTTATCTTTAACAACAGCAGGTACTACAATATGTTCATCTTCTACTATTTCTACATCGAATGTAGTTGTTTGCTCCTGATATGTAACTGTAAGTGTTTGGATTCCTATTATAGATGAATCAAAACCGGAGATATCTACATTCATTTTCTTCCAAGCGCTGTTTTCGAGATTTATGTTTCTGCTTAAAAAAGGTACACTTTTCAAAACTGCAGGAGAGACCATACCGCAAAACGTTCCTACTGGAGCACTGTCCAACTCATCTGATGCTGATACATATTTGCTTGTACCATCACTGTATTTAACAGCTATTACTAATCCGACTGAACTGAAAGACTCACCGCAGTTGTAAACTACCTTTGCCGGTGCATTTACAACTTCAATACCTGTTATTGTTCTTGAAGTTATCGGAATTTCAGATATAGGAACAAATTTCATAGCGTGGCTGTCTGCATAAGCTTGTGCCTCGCTGCCTACTATACCGTAGATTGTAAAGTCAGCGTTAAGAACACTGTTTCCGCTTGCTTCGTCATAACCAAATGCTTTGTCGCCAATTTCCTTTACGCTTTCAGGAATTGTTACTTTTTTCAAAGCATCACAGCCATAGAATGCGCGCTCTCCAACTGATGTAACGCCAGGCTCGATTGTTACTGATTCCAAATTTTCACACATGTAGAATGTACGAGCTTCGATCTTTTCTACTGTTGAAGGAATTGTCATTGTTTTTAAGCTAAGGCAATCATAGAATGCGTCTACGCCAATAGTTTTTACGCCTGATCTTAATTCAGACATAATTAAACTCTCACAGGATGCAAATGCTTTTGCTCCTATGTTATCTAATGTTGAAGGAAGTGTTACTACCTCTAAGTTTGAGCAATCATAAAAAGCCCAAGTGCCTATGCTTGTTACGCCCTCTTCAACTACTACTGCTTCTATTTCACTTTTTCCACTAAATGGTGAGCTGACCAAACTTGGATAGTCTGTCATTGCACCTGTTCCGCTGATGGTGAGTACTCCGGATTCGCTGTCGAAGCTCCAAAAAACCTCTTCACCACCACATATACCTTCTTCCAATTCGCGAACTTCTGTGCTTACCGATGCTTGCTCCTGTGTATCATTTTCCTGAGCAAATACTGAAAATGGAACTACACTTAACAACATAGTGATAGCAAGCAAAAGACTTGTCAACCTTAATGTCTTCATCTAACTAATCTGTCCTTTCTTAAAAAATTTTTGAACTTATGGTTGATGGCCTACAAATTACTGACAATTACCCCTAAGAATCACCTCCTGAATAACCTTAACACAATCGAAAATAAGTTGGTGTGATGTAAATTTTGTGTGATACAACCATTTTTCATCAGTTTTATACATATCTGTATGTATAATACACTATTACTTGCCATTAGTCAATAGTATATTTTAAAGTTTCTTCAAGAAGTTCAGAATATTTTTAAATTTTGTTCACAATTTGTTCATATTATTCTGTAGCTTCGTTCATAAATACCTTGTCAAAATCGTTCTTTATCGAGATAATATTAAACCCTGTTTCTTTTGCCTTCTCTACTAAACTCTCATTACCCTCCTCATAACCGTTGCTCCTTTTGGGGTCGTCGTTGTTCATCACAAACGCTGAGGTCCTATACTTCCCGTTTGAGAGCGTGTATTCAAGCATCGAGTAGTCCCCTTGGCTGTTTCCAAACGCTAATATCGGCTTTTCTCCTATTTCTTTGTCTATTGCCAAGACCTTGTTTAAACCCATATTCTCATACTCTAATTCCCTACCCCTGACTATCTTGTCTGTCTTCTCAAACTCATACTCGTTGCCTGCTGACTGATTAGCTTCTACATACCTCTTATAATCCGTTCCTATTACTCTGTCGTTTTCCACCGCTACGATATCTTCAATTAAAGCTCTTGTCATATCACGACAACTGCCCGTTACTATATAAACCTTGAAGTTTTTCTCATTAAGATACTCTATTAGCTCTATCATCGGCTTAAAAAACGAGTCTTTGTACTTTAATTCCTCATAATCCGGGTTATTCTTCTCTCTGAAATCTTTGACAAGCTTATCATACGCTGCACTGTCAAGGCCTTTAAACGGCTCAGACCAGTTTTCCCAGCCTTCTTTCGTTTCAAAAATATCTTCTGTGCTGTCAACTACCGCTTTAAATTCCGGCG
Organism: Clostridia bacterium; assembly: GCA_030528905.1. Classification (GTDB taxonomy): domain Bacteria; phylum Bacillota; class Clostridia; order Oscillospirales; family Acutalibacteraceae; genus JAUMXZ01. The sequence goes on from JAUMXZ010000030.1 coordinate 2,494, forward strand.
TGATATTATAACTCGGATCCTCATTTATTCTGTAATAAAACAGATCCTCCATAAAGCATCTTCCGTCTATGTTCTCACTCAGTATCGTGCCGTCTAAATCAAAAACCGCTATCCTGTCTTCTTCCGGCACAAAATTTGCACTTTCCTCATTCGTTACATCTTCTGCATAGCTTATAAGAAAATTCTTTATCCCTGAATTTTCATTCCACGATGCTAATGTTTTATTCTCTTTTCCCTGTGAAATGTTTATCGGTGAATTTTCATAACACGAACTGAAAGTCATTAAAATAACTAAAATACATACGCTTATCAACAGTTTCTTTTTCATAACTTTCCTTTTGCTTCTCCTTTCTTTTCGCTCCTAAAACAAAAAGCAGCCTTACGGCTGCTTTTCCTTATTTTATCATATTTGCAACTTCTTCTGCAAAATTATCTTCTTTTTTCTCAAGACCTTCGCCTTTTTCAAAACGCTTGAAGTCTACTACTTTAATGTCTGCTCCGAGCTCTTTTGCAACACTGTCTACATATTGCTGTACACTCATATTGCTGTCTTTTACAAATACCTGATTTAACAAGCAGTTCTCTTTGTAGTATTTCTTTATTTTACCGTCTACTATTCTTTGTGCTATATTCTCAGGTTTACCCTCGTTGATAACTTGCTCTGTTAAGATCTTTCTCTCGTGCTCTAATGTTTCTGCCGGAACTGATGCCTCGTCTAAGAAAGATGGGTTGATTGCTGCAATTTGCATTGCGATATCTTTTGCACAGGCTTTGAATAAATCATTTGCTGCTACTTCTGCTGTTGTGTCAAATTTAACCATAACACCAATTCTTCCGCCTGCGTGGATGTATGTTGCAACAACTCCGTCGAATCTTACGAATCTGCGGATTTTCATATTCTCTCCGATTGTAAGGATCTTATCTCTTAAAAGTGCCTCTACTGTCATATCTGAGCCTGATGCTGTCATTGTCAACAATTCTTCTACATCTTTCGGGTTCTTCTCGATTACTGTATCTGCACATACTTTTACAAAATTATTAAACTCTGCATTCTTTGCTACGAAGTCTGTTTCTGCGTTTACTTCTATCAATGCTCCTATATTTCCTGCTTCGTTTGTGCAAGCAAATGCGATTCCTTCAGCTGCTATACGGCCTGCTTTCTTAGTTGCTGCAGCAAGACCTTTTTCTCTTAAAATGTCGATAGCTGCGTTCATATCTCCGTTTGCTTCTGTTAATGCTTTTTTGCAATCCATCATTCCGCAGCTTGTTTTCTCTCTTAATGCTGCTACATCTTTAGCTGTAAAATTTGCCATTTTTAAAACCTCCAATTTTTCTTTAAGGGGTATAGACACCCTCTTTGTTTACATAATATCCATCCGGTGTTACCGTATCTTTAAGCATTACTCCGTTTTCGTCAAAGTATAGCCATTTTCCTTCATAACCTTTGGCACTCGCACACCAGCCGGTCTTCATTACTCCGTTTTGGTCAAAGTAAAAAACTTTTCCGTGCCAGCTTTGTAAATTATCCTGAAAGCCAGTCTTCATTACTCCGTTTTCGTCAAAGTAAAACCAACACTGCTTACCATTCCAGCTTATTACCTGCCAGAATTTTTTTATTACTCCGTTTTGGTCAAAGTACAGCCATTTGCCCTCATAGCCTTTGGCATCACTACACCAGCCGGTCTGCATTACTCCGTTTTGGTCAAAGTAAAATCTGCTTCCGATCCAGCCGGGCAAATTATCCTGAAAGCCCGTTTGCATTACTCCGTTTTCGTCAAAGTAAAACCAACACTGCTTACCATTCCAGCTTATTACCTGCCAGAATTTTTTTATTACTCCGTTTTGGTCAAAGTACAGCCATTTGCCCTCATAGCCTTTGGCATCACTACACCAGCCGGTCTGCATTATTCCCTTTTCATTAAAATAGTACCTGCTGATTGTTCCTCTGTATGAAAGTTCCTGCCAGCCGGTTACCATTCCTTTGATTTTGTCAAAATAGTATGTTTCCTTTTTACCATTCTGTTCAATCTCTGTAAAACCAACCTGTAATCTGCCGTTTTCATCAAAGTAATATCTGCCTATTATTCTGTTTCTTTTCAACATATGAAATCCGGTCTGCATTACTCCGTTTTCATCAAAGTAATAGGTGTAATAGTTTTTGCCGTCTGTAGAAATTTCCTGCCAGCCGGTTTTGTAGCTTCCGTCTTCGTCAAAGTAATAGATTTCTTTTTTGCCGTCTTTTTCTATTTCTGTAAAACCAACCTGTAATCTTCCATTTTCATCAAAGTAATATCGGCTTTCCTTGCCATCTTTTTCTATCGTCTGAAAACCTGTCTTCATTACTCCGTTTTCATCAAAGTAATAGGTGTAATAGGTTTTACCGTCTGTAGAAATTTCCTGCCAGCCGGTTTTGTAGCTTCCGTCTTCGTTAAAGTAATAGGTTTCTTTTTTGCCGTCTTTTTCTATCTCTTTAAATCCGACAAAAAGTCTGCCATTTTCATCAAAATAGTATTGGCTTTCTTTGCCGTCTTTTTCTATTGTCTGAGTGCCTGTTTGCATTACTCCGTTTTCATCAAAGTAATAAGTGTAATAATTTATACCATCCGTAGAAATTTTGTGCCAACCTACTGCCATTCCCTCTGTTTTGTCAAAGTAGCGTGTCAGCTCCTTATCATCTTCATTGAACACATAAAATCCTACACACATTATTCCGCTTTTCAAGAAATAATACCTGTTCTCTTTGCCGTTTCTTTCTATTGTCTGCCAGCCTTTTTGCATTCTTCCGTCTTCATCAAAGTAATAAACCTCATAATTTATACCGTCTGTAGTAATTTCTTGGAATCCGGTCTGCATCCTGCCGTTTTCTGCAAAGTAGAACACACTTGTTTTGCCGTCTTTTTCCAGTGTTTGTAAGCCGGTTTGCATTGTTCCGTTTTCGTCAAAGTAAAACCACACGCCCGGCCAACCGATAGTGTCGTTTCTCCAGCCTATTGCCAGTCCGTTTTCTTTATCCATATAGTAATATTTTCCGTCTTTTTGCTGCCAGCCTATTTTTAAGACTCCGGTTTCTTCATTGAAGTAGTATTTTTTCCCATCTATTTCCTGCCAGCCTTTTAACGCTTTATTATCTTTAAGATAGACACTTCCGTATGGTACACTTGCGCTGCTCCAGGTATAAAATCCGTCTTCGCCTCTGAATTTATAAAGGTCCGGTTTGTTCTCAAAAAGAATATCTCCGCCTTTTATTTCCATAACTACGGATAAATCTTCCTCTGACTCAGAATTACCGGTCAAAAAAACCTCGCCCTTTATACTCTCAAGATATATTGCTGCCGGATAAAAGGCCCAATCGACTTTGTTGTTCGTTACTATAGTGTACTGCGGCTTTAAAACTGATAAAAACTCAGGAGAATTTGAATCCAAAAACGAATGGTGACACGCCTTTAGGACATCTACTTTTCCTATCTTCTGCGCTATTTTTTCTTCCGCTTTGAATCTGTTTGTTATATCCCCTGATAAAAATATCTTTCTTTCCTGTACTTCAAGCAAAACACCAAGCGACATATCATTTTGTCCGTATGTTTCGTTGCCCTCTTCTGTGTTGTAAAGAGTCAGCTTCATATCCTCAAGTGATAACTTGTATTCTTCTTTGTCTGTGACATCTATACAAGCAGCTTTTGCTTTTCTCATTGCATTATACGCTCTGTTATAGTATTTGTCATTCTCCCACGATTCCTCGTACGGGTCTTCACTCTCTATATAATGCTTATATATATACCTTGTGTTAAAGTCAACATATTTTTCTGCTATCTCCGGTATTCCGCCGGTGTGATCGGAGTGCGCGTGTGTTGCGATTAAAAACTCAAGTTTATCTACATTAAGCTTTTCAAGCTGTTTTAAAACGACTGATACATTCTCTTTACCGTTTTCGTTTGAAGGGTATGATGTATCTATCAAGCCAAATTTTCCGTTGCTTTCAAGCAAAATTGAATCGGACTGGCCTGTTTTTATAAAATACACCTTGTTTTGAGATGCCTTCTGTGTTTCTTCTGTTTGATTTTCTTCCCCTAAAGCTGCTGCTGCAAAGCAGATAGCCAAAGAAAGAACAGATATCAATGCAATTAAAAAAATTCGTTTTAACCTCATCACTATGCACCCTTATCAACATTATACACTGCCATATTTGGCTTTTTATGATTATCATAGACAGAAAGCCGCCTGAAAATACATATATAAAGGGCTTTAAAAGCCCTTTACTCTGTTATTTTATCTTTTTATTATTTATTTTATTATTTGTTTTTTAGTTTTCTTCGGTTTCTTTGTTCTCTTCTTTTACATCTTCGCCTGCTTGACCTTCGTTGCCCTCGATGATTGCGTTTGCGATAGTCTCACAGATAAGTCTTACTGCTCTTATAGCGTCATCATTTCCAGGAATTACAAAGTCAATTTCGTCAGGGTCGCAGTTTGTATCTACTATTGATACTACAGGGATATTTAATTTCTTAGCCTCTGCTACTGCAATTTTCTCTTTTCTCGGGTCAACTACAAACAATGCGCCCGGTAATTGTTTCATATCTTCGATTCCGCCTAAGAATTTTTCAAGCTTCTCGATCTCGTGGTTGAGCTTTATTACTTCTTTTTTCGGAAGCATATCAAATGTTCCGTCTTCCTGCATAACACGGAGTTGTTTTAATCTTTCAACTCTGTTTCTGATTGTTGAGAAGTTTGTCATCATTCCGCCGAGCCAGCGTGCGTTTACATAATAAGCTCCGGCTCTTTTTGCTTCCTCTTTGACAGATTCCTGAGCTTGTTTCTTTGTTCCTACAAATAATACTGATTTACCCTCTTGAGTAATATCGCGGATAAATTTGTAAGCCTCTTCGATTTTGCGAACGGTTTTTTGAAGATCTATAATATAGATACCGTTTCTCTCTGTGAAGATGTACTCTGCCATTTTAGGGTTCCATCTTCTTGTTTGGTGTCCGAAGTGAACACCACATTCCAACAACTGTTTCATTGATACTACACTCATTTTAAAATCCTCCTTTAGGTTTTAACCTCCGTTTTTGCAAAAAAAATTTACGACAAAAAACAGTATTTTCATACTGCACCTAACCGCATATGCAAAAACGTGTGTAATCGTACAGGGTATTCTATCATATCTTCTCTCTAAAAATCAAGTCCTATTCTGTCTTTTATCAGATTTTTTATCTTTTTTTTCTCATTTTTTTACTTTTGTCTCGTTTTTTGCTCCCTGTCTATATTATTTTACTAAAAGTGATAGACTAAAAAGGCAAAAAATAGTATAATACTCTTTATAAAGATGGTTTATTGGGTTAGTTTGTTTAAAAGGAGGCTAATATCTATGGATAATAATAATCTTCTTATCACCTTAGGTCGACAATTCGGCAGCGGCGGTCGCGAAGTCGGTCAGATTCTTGCTAATGACCTTGGTATCGCTTTTTATGACAAAGAACTTATTTATAAAACAGCTAAAAAAGGTGGCTTTGATGTCAATGTCATCGAAAATGCTGAGGAAATTGCTAACAACAGCCTTATCTATTCTCTCTCTATGGGCTTCTTCCCTCAATCCGGAGATAATGTCAATATTTTAGGTAATACCATCAATAAAGCTCAAAACGATGTCATTCGCAGTATTGCTGATAAAAGCTCTTGTGTCATCGTTGGCCGTTGTGCTGACTATGTTCTTAAAGATTATAAGGGCTGTATGCGAATCTTTATCAAGGCTCCTATGGACATCAGACTGAAAAGAGCTAAAGAAAATTACGGTATGAAAAAATCTACCACCGAAAGAGATATAAGACGAATCGATCATAAACGCTCAAGCTACTATAACTGCTATGCCGGCGGTTCTTGGGGCGCTTCTGATAACTATGATCTTATTGTCGATACCGGTGTTGTCGGTGTCTTTGGCGCTGTCGATGTCATTAAATCTTTCGTGTCCGCTTTCAGGCAAAAACGAAATGTATAAATCATCAAAAATTATACACACTTTTTGCTTATTCCTTTATATATATAAACAACCATAAATTAACTATTGCAAAATATATTCTAAATTTTAGGAGTAGATATATAATGAACTACAATTTTTCAGACAGAGTTAAAAACTTAAAACCTTCCGCTATCAGAGAAATCTTTAAATATGCTGCTGACCCGGAAGTCGTTTCTTTTTCTGCCGGTAACCCTTCAAGCCTTGCTTTCCCCGCAGAAGAAATAGCTCAGATTTCCAACAAAATCCTCAACAATTCACCTGTCGATGCCCTGCAGTACAGCCTTACCGAAGGCTATACCCCGCTTAGAAATTTCCTCAAGACTTATCTTAATGATACCCATAAGATAGGCCGCGATTTTGATGATCTTATTGTAACTACCGGCGCTCAGCAGGTTATTGATCTATTTACCAAAGTTATGTGTAACGAGGGCGATGTTGTTGTTTGTGAAAACCCAAGCTTTGTCGGCGCTTTAAACTGCTTTAGGTCCCATAGTACAATTCCTGTCGGCGTGGATATAGACGATGATGGTATCAACCTTGAAAGCCTTGAGCAAACTTTAAAAAACAACAAAAACGCTAAGTTTATCTACACTATACCTAATTTCCAGAATCCCTCCGGTATAACTATGAGCCTTGAAAAAAGAAAGGCTGTTTATGAACTTGCTAAAAAATATAATGTCCTTATCCTTGAGGATAACCCTTATGGCGATTTGCGCTTTGAGGGCGATTATATCCCTACCATAAAGTCCCTTGATACCGATGGTATTGTGGTTTATGTCGGCTCTTTCTCAAAAGTCCTTTCCCCGGGTATGAGAGTCGGTTATGTTTGTGCTGACTCAAACATCATTAAAAAAATGGTCGTTTGTAAGCAAACCAACGATGTCCATACTAATATATGGGCTCAGCTTGTTGCTTTCGACTTTATCTCTAATTACGATTTTAATGCCCATTTGGACAAGTTAAGAAAAATCTATCTCGATAAAATGACCCTTACTGAGAAAACTTTTAACGAGTTCCTCGCTCCTAAGGGTATTAGCTATATCAAACCTCAGGGCGGATTGTTTATCTGGTGCAAACTGCCTGATTATGTCAATATGATGGACTATTGTAAAAAAGCTGTCCTTGAAAAAGTCTGTGTCGTTCCCGGTACCGCTTTCTTAGCAGATGAAAACCAAATTTCTCACCACTTCAGAATAAATTTCTCTGCTCCGTCCGATGACGATATCGTAAAGGGCTTTGAGATCCTCTCAAATGTCGATTTTTAATTTAGTAGAATTGGAGTTTATAAAATGAACGATAAAAAAACTATTTTCAGCGCTATTCAACCCAGCGGTACTATCACCTTAGGCAACTATCTGGGCGCTTTGAAAAACTGGGTCAACCTTCAGGACGATTATAACTGCATCTTCTCTGTTGCTGATTTGCACGCCATTACCGTAAGACAAGACCCTAAGACCCTTAGAAAAAATATCCTTCAGGCCTATGCTCTTTTAATTGCCTGCGGTATCGATCTGCAAAAAAGTATCTTCTTTATTCAAAGCCACGTCCCTGCTCACTCTGAACTTGCCTGGCTGCTTAACTGCTACACTCAATTCGGTGAGCTCTCAAGAATGACTCAGTTTAAAGCTAAATCTCTTATTCATAAAAATGATATTAACGCCGGCCTCTTTACTTACCCTTGCTTAATGGCTGCTGATATATTACTCTATCAAAGCGATCTCGTTCCTGTGGGCGCTGATCAGAAACAACATCTCGAACTCAGCAGGGATATCGCTCTTAGATTTAATAATACCTATTCCCCTACTTTTAAAATCCCTGACCCTTATATCGCTAAAACCGGAGCTAAAATTATGTCTTTACAGGACCCTTCCAAGAAAATGTCTAAGTCTGATGCCAATGTCAATGCCTTTATCGGTATTCTTGATGACCCGGATGTCATTATGAAAAAGTTTAAACGCGCTGTTACTGACAGTCAGGCTGATGTGAGATTTGCTCAGGGCAAAGACGGGGTTAATAACCTTATGAGTATTTATTCCTGCGTTACCGGCCTGTCTTATGAACAAATTGAGCAGCAATTTGCCGGCAAGGGCTATGGCGATTTTAAAACCTGTGTTGCTCAGGCTGTTATTGATATGCTCATACCTATACAAGACGAATTTAAACACCTTATGAAAGATAAAGCTTATCTTGAAGAATCTTACAGAAATCACGCTCAAACAGCTATGAAAATTTCTTACAAAACTCTTGCTAAAGTCAAAAGAAAAATCGGCTTTATCTCCTAATCTGTCTTTATTCTTTGTCCTTGTTTAACTATTCCTTGCTTTTTGTTTCGGTAAATGTTAAAATCTATCTGTTATTTTTATATCTATTTTTTGAATTTATAAATAATTTATTATTCTTTCTTATTTATAGGCAGGTGATACGCCTTGTTAACTAAATATGCTAATATGGATAAATACTCAAAATACAGAGGCTTTATAATGTTTGCTACCACTATCATTATAACTATCTTACATTCTTCTCTGTTTGCCTTCGTTTGGGAAAGATTCTACAGCGATATAATCGTTCAGCCCTTCTATAAAAAAGGAAACTGGCTGGTCGTTGTCGTCTATGTTGTTATACTCTTTGTCTTCTCAGGTATCTATAACGGCTATAAAGTCGGTACTCTGCGAATGTCCGAAATAATCTATTCTCAGACCCTGGCCATAATTATCTCAAATGTCATTTGCTACTTCGAAATAAGCCTTATCGGCCGTAAGTTTTTATGGGTGATTCCCATTATTGTAATGACCGTTTCTCAAATATGCCTTACCGTTTTGTGGACAGGCATTTCAAACAGAATTTACTATAAAATACTGCCCCCTCATAAAATGATCTTAGTCTATGGCAGTAAATCCGCTACTAATCTTGTCCAGAAAATGAGCACCAGATTCGATAAATACCTCATCTGCTCTGCTGTTAGCGCTGAAGAAAATATAGAAACAATATTTGAGAAAATTTCCTCGTATTCTGCTATCATTATGTGCGATGTGCCTTCTCAAAAACGAAACGATATCCTTAAATTTTGCTATAACCGCTATATACGAGTTTATATGACCCCTAAAATATCAGATGTCATTACCGGCGGTGCTACTAAAATTCATCTTTTCGATACCCCTCTTTATCTTTGCAGAAATAATGGCCTGTCGCTTGATCAGCGTTTTTGTAAGCGCTTTATTGATATCCTTTTTGCTCTTGTTACCCTCACTATCGCAGGCCCTTTTATGCTTGTTATTGCTCTTGCTATTAAACTTTACGATAAGGGCCCTGTTCTTTATAAGCAAAACCGACTTACTATCAATGGGAAAATCTTTAAAGTCTATAAGTTTCGCTCTATGATTACTGATGCTGAAAAAGACGGTGTGGCAAGATTTGCAAGTAAAAATGACAGCAGAATAACTCCTGTGGGAAAAATCATCAGAAAATTACGGCTCGATGAATTACCCCAGATTATCAATATTTTAAAGGGCGATATGTCCGTTGTCGGACCTCGGCCCGAAAGACCTGAGCTTGCTGAGGAATTTAAAAAAGAAATGCCTGAGTTCGATTTCAGACTCAAGGTCAAAGCCGGCCTTACCGGCTATGCTCAGATCTTCGGAAAATATAATACCGTTCCTTATGATAAACTTAAACTCGATCTTATGTATATCGAGAACTATTCCCTGCTTATGGACATCAGACTTATTTTTATGACTATTAAAACTCTGTTTATACCCGAAAGTACCGAAGGTGTCGACCAGGGAAAAACTACACCTAATAGCTAAGACTTTATAAAGGAGCTTTAAATGGACTTATCTATTATTATTGTGAACTTTAATACTAAAAAACTTACCGAAAATTGTATAGACTCTATTTTGCAAACAACTAGATGCCCTGACTTTGAAATCATTGTCGTCGATAACTCCACTAACCCTGACTGTAAATATCAAATCAAAGATCATCATAAAAACAGGGTTGTCCTTGTCGATAATGTCGAAAATAAGGGCTTTGGTAATGCTTGTAATATAGGTGCAAAAAAGGCTAAGGGTGATTATATCCTCCTGATAAATTCCGATATCATAGTTCATAGAGATACCATAGACAAAAGCCTTGATTATATCAAAAAATATGATGATGTCGGTGTGGTCGGTGTCAAAATCAAACTTACCAACAATACTCTTGAACACGGCTGCAAAAGAGGTTTTCCAACTCCCTGGGCTTCGTTTTGCTACTTTACTAAACTTGACAGACTCAATCCTAAAAATAAAAAATTCGGCGCTTACCGCCAGACCTTTATTGATGAAGATACTACCGCTAAGGTCGATGCTGTTTCAGGCTCGTTTATGCTCATAGACAAAAATCTCTATGGCGAGCTTGGCGGCTTTGATGAGGATTTCTTTATGTATGGCGAGGACCTTGATCTTTGCTACAGAATCTCTAAGCTCGGCAAGAAAATTGTTTACTATGCCGATGTTTCTGCTACTCACCTTAAAGGCCAAAGCGGGCTTAGTCACAAAAACCCTTCTATCATTTACCACTTCTATAACTCTATGAGGATCTTTTATAAAAAACACTATCAGAAAAAATATAACCCCTTGGTTAATTTCCTTGTCCTCAAGGCTATAGATATTAAATACGCTTTAGCTAAAAAAAATAAATCCTGATACCTGACTCCCTCTTTTTTTCCACATTATCTCTTTTAAAGGGTGAAAATATATGGTCGATATCTTAATGGCAACTTATAACAGCGAAAAATATATAAAAGAACAACTCGATTCCATTCTCTCTCAGACTATTGCCAACTGGCGCCTTGTTATCAGAGATGACTGCTCCTCTGATAATACTTTGGAAATTTTAAAAGCTTATGAAGCTAAATATCCTGAACATATATTCGTTCATCAGGCAAAAACAAATTCCGGCGGCGCTGATAAAAATTTCTTCGAGCTTATCAACTACGCCTTGTATGACTATGTTATGTTCTGCGATCAGGACGATGTTTGGGAAAATAATAAAGTTGAACTTTCTCTTAAAAAAATTCTCGCTCTTGAACAACAATACGGCAATATCCCGCTGCTTGTCCACTGCGATGCTAAAGTCGTTGATGATGAACTTAATCTTATCAGTAACTCTCTTTTTGATTTTGAACAGCTTAGTAAAACAAATACCTCAATAAATAAACTCATAGCTCAAAATAATGTCACCGGCTGTACTATGATGGTCAATAAGACTTTGCTCGATATGATAAAATCACCTCACAAAAATGATAT
>JAUMXZ010000099.1 GCA_030528905.1 Clostridia bacterium
AAACAATTTGATAATTTGCAACTAGTGTTTTGCAAAAAAGCTATAAGTAGGAAATAAATCTTAATGATTTTGAGTAAAAATGACAAATCATATTGAAATAGATACATATATGAGGGTATAATGTATAATAAAGTATTATTTAAAACCAGTTTGAAATTCAAATAATGACAAATAAAAGTCAACAGCACACCGAATATTTGAACACCTGCTGTTATTTTCCTGACTAAGAAGGAGGCAAAGTTTAGTGATGAAAATAATAGTTGTTGATGACAAACCACAGGCTCTTAGTGAACTAATCAGAGTAATCAGCAAGGCTGCACCGCAAGCAGAAATTAACGGATTTGAATATCCGGAAGCGGCATTGGAGTTTTTTAAAGAACACAAGTGTAACATAGCTTTTCTTGCTGTAGAAATGGGACAGAAAAGTGGAGTAGAATTAGCAAAACGATTAAAATTGTTAAATCCTAATATAAATATTATATTTTTAGCCGGCTTTAAAGATTACTATAAAGAGGCTTTTGAGCTGCATGCAAGTGGATATATCACAAAGCCTGTTTCGGTAGAGATGGTAAAAAATGAACTTTCAGAGCTGCGCTATCCGATTCCGAAACATCGTCGTATACGAGTGCAGGCTTTTGGAAACTTTGAGGTGTATATAGATAACAAACCGTTAAGTTTTAAGTACAACAAAACCAAAGAGTTTTTTGCATATCTGATTGATAGGAAAGGTGCCCTTTGTACAAACAAAGAGGTTATAGCCACTATTTTTGATGATAACTGCGATCACAACAATTACCTTAGAGTGCTTCGAAAGGATCTTGTTGACACATTAGATTTTGTAGGTTGCGAAGATATATTTGTTCAGCAGCGCGGCAAGCAAGGAATCGTACCGGAAAGTATATGCTGTGATTACTACGATTGGTGCGAAGGGGAAAAAACAGATATTTTTTGGCACGGAGAATATATGGCACAGTACAGTTGGGGAGAATATACCGCTGCAATGTTAGATAGGATATCTGCTAAAGGAAAGCGCTGATATGAGCATATATCGGGATAAAATCAGCAGGTATTTTGCCTTGATGATATTAACGATTTACTAACGCTTTGTATGCTATGATATTTACATCAGTATGGTGCAGTTTTTTGTTTATTATGGATTAAAAATGAAGTTGGAGTTGGGAGGTGAACCATATAATTGTTTGACAAAATATACGACATTCTGATTGCCGGAGAAGCGTGGATGACAATTTTAAATGGACTGTGGGCTACAGTGAAAATTTCTGCACTTGCTCTTTTATTAGGTACTTTATTAGGGGCGTTGATTTGTGCTTTTCGTCGAAGCAAATATTCGTTTCTTAAATATCCTGCTGCAGCCTATATAAGTATTTTGCGTGGTTCCCCGGTTCTGTTGTTGCTTATGCTTATGTATTATGTGGTTTTTGCAGAAAGTCCGCTAAGTGCCGAAATGGTAGCGGTTGTTACCTTTGCTTTAAATACAGCAGCATATGTTGCAGAACTGCTAAGAAGCGCTTTAGACGCTTTAGATGTCGGACAGGTTGAAGCAGCAAGAACACTCGGTTTTTCTAAACAGGAAGCTTTTAGTTTAATTGCACTTCCGCAGGCGATGCAAATTGCCAAACCTGTTTATCAGTCTACGATAGTAAATTTGATTCAGTGGACAAGTGTTGTTGGTTATGTAACTATTACAGATTTGACTCGTGTAATAAACAACATTTCAGCACGAACTATGCAGCCTCTGTTTATGATTATCGTAGGTATTATTATATACCTGATGCTCTCCTATGCAGTAAATGGTCTGTTCGCACTCCATAATCTGCGTAGAAAACAGAAAGGAGGCAACAAATGAATCAAAATCCTATTGAAATAAAAGGGCTATGTAAATCATTCGGCAGCACACAGGTGTTAAAAGATCTCGATCTTACAATAAAAGAGCACGAGGTCGTGGCAATAATCGGCGGAAGTGGCTGCGGGAAGACCACATTATTCAGATGTATAGAGATGTTGGAAACGCCAAATGCAGGTCAAATTTTCATTGACGGACAAGAGATAACTGCAAAGGGTGCAAATATTGATAAAATTCGCCGCAGTATGGGTATGGTTTATCAGAATTTTAACCTCTTTACTAATATGAATGTGATGGATAATCTTTGTCTTGCGCCTGTCAGGTTGTTGAAGATGAAACGAGCTGATGCTGAGAAAATGGCAAATGAGCTGCTTGACCAGGTTGGTTTGCACGGTCGTGGAAATCAAATGCCAAAGGAACTTTCCGGCGGTCAAAGACAGCGTGTTGCAATAGCCAGATGTTTGATGATGAAGCCAAAGATTATGCTGTTTGACGAGCCAACATCCGCACTTGATCCAAGTATGATTGGTGAAGTCTTAGCGACTATGCGAATGCTGACAAAGCGTGGTATGACAATGGTGATTGTTACCCACGAGATGAAGTTTGCAAAAGAGATCGCTAACCGTGTTATTTTTATGGCAGACGGAGGAATCTATGAAGACGGAACTCCTAAACAGATTTTTGAAAATCCACAAAAAGAGAAAACTATTGCATTTATTCGCAATATAAAGCATTTTTACTATCACATTCGCAACAAGAATTTTGACTTTATACAGTTGCAGGGTGGTATTCAATATTTTGTAGAGCGCTACGGATTAGCAAGTAAGATGGCTTATCGTCTGCAGTTATGTGTTGAGGAACTTATCCAGGATATTCTGAGTTCTAAAATTGATGAAACGGTGGAGATTGATATTACCATTGAGTATTCAGAAGCTGACGGGGGAATTATATTGTACTGTGGCTATAATGGCCTTGCTTATAACCCGTTTGAAAAAACGGAAGAACAGGATAATTTGGGTGTAATAATTATTAAGCATACGGCTAAAAGTCATCAATATAGTTATGAAAATGGCAGAAATTTAATAACTATTGAAATGTAGAAATATAATTCAAGTTAAATTTACCATAAATAAAATATTTGCACTATTGTTGATATTTAAAATCTGTACACCAAATTCTTATGGGTAATCAAGGCAGAATATTTTTTAAATTTAAAGTCTTAAAACAGGTAAAATAACCATAAAAACGAAGCAGCTTGATAGATAGCTGTCTACTGAAAATAGAAAAGGAGAGCCTAATTACGAAAAAGATAACTTCATTGCTTTTAATGATTATTATGATGTTTACATTTGCCGCTTGCGGACAATCAAGCGCACCGACAGGAGAAC
>JAUMXZ010000100.1 GCA_030528905.1 Clostridia bacterium
ATTTTCTTATCCAAGATTCCTTTTTGTTGTAACCGATAATCAAAGCAGTAGGAGCCTCAAAATGACAAGGTGTGCATTTTTTAAGTTTCTCCATACCTTCATCGGTATTTATAACAAGAATCCTTTGTGGCTGATAATTGCAACCTGTAGGAGCAATATGGCCTCCTAAAAGAATCTTATCAAGAACATCCTTGGGTAAATGTTCGTTTGTAAATTTTCTAACAGAAAATCTGTCCGAAGCAAATTTTATAAAATTCATTTTACTTTCTCCTTGGGTATTATTAAATTTCGATTTGTTGACAAAATTGAATAGAATAGATATACTAATGTTAGCAGAGGTAAAACCTTTGCCACCGTTTGCGGCAGTGCTGGGTGTTAAACCCCAATTCACGGTAAGCGGTTTTTTTATTAATTCAAGCCACGAATATTCGCTGTTTGTTTTAAAGCTGCAGACTTTTTTTATTCGAAATTATAGCCACTTTTGAATATTTTTCAAACCATTCGGAATTTTCAGTATGAACAGGAATTATCATCTTTGGCTTGGTATCGTTTATAAGTTTATCAATGGTGTGCACATCTGCATGACCGCTTGTATGAAGTGTGTGAATTTTAACTCCTTTTGATGTCATAAAGTCAAGAAATTCTTTCATTTCCGGTTGTTCCATATATCCTTTCCACATACCATAAAACAAAACTCCATCATCAAAACTAATTATTTTATGTAGTGTTTCAAGATAATTTCTCATACTTTGCCTTATACACATAATGAACGGAATTTGTGAAATGGCGTGTTTTCCAATTTTCTGTTCGTTAAAGCATATCAACTTTTGATATTGTATATTTCCACCCTTTGTCAGAAAAACACGAGCTTTTTCTGAAAGTTTTCCAACTGACCTTGCGATTTCAGCGGTGTAAATATCCTGAAGAAAAGTCCTGTTTGTTTTGTCTGCTACATTTTGCATAGTTACTAATCTGTCAATATTTTGTGCCGACATCATAACAAATATCGGACCTTTTTTATTTCTTATATAGTCTATTGCAATTGTTTCCAATTTTTCTTCCTGAATATTTTCTTTTGCATCTTCGCGAGAAAGCGTTGTGCCTTCAATGATTATTGCATCAACTTCCGGTAACTCATAAAGCAAGTTATCAAAATCTAATCTTCCGTTGGCTCTAAAGTCACCCGTGTATAAAACTTTTTTGCCATCATTTTCTATGATAAACATATAACTATCAAAAGCGGAATGGTCGCAGAGATAAGCTGTAATTGTAAAATTTCCGATTTTGATTTTTTCTTTATGATAAATAAATTGTGGGGTGAATCCAAGTATTTTGTTCCGATAATCAGCAGCCGATTTCATAATATTATAGGCCTTTTCACCTATAAATATCGGTGTTTTGGGCAAAAGTTTGTCAGCAAGACCAATATGGTCGGCATGATAGTGTGAAATAAAAACCCCATCACAATTTTGCTCACCACAAAACAATCCTTCGATTTGAGGGATTGTTTTATTTTCCGATTCATCAAGGTTTACACCTATGTCGAAAAATAATCTTGTTTTGTCATCTGATATTTCTATAATAGAACCACCGATTTGATTTTGGCCTCTGTGAATATTTATTACCATTATGCTATTACCTTTACAATAGATAGAATATAGTCTAATGTTTCAACAAAATTGTTAATATCATCTTTCTTTGTAATTTTGTCAAACGCAACTTTAAACTTCAAATCTTTACCTATTCTTGAAGCCTTTGCGTATTTTGCATATTTAATATTAACACACGAAATAATTTCATCAATTATTTTTTCGATTTCATCCATTGCTTTAAAATGAGATTGTGACATAACAACAGTAATGTCAAAATTTTCGCTTATCATTATACCATAGTCAGGTAAATCTATAAACTTTCCTGTTCTGCGGGATGTGTATTGAGCATAGTTATCCCATTCGGGGCTATTTTCCTCTAAATTGTTTTGCACTAATTTAACATATTCCTTAGGTTCTTGTAGTAAAGCAAAGCCTTGTGTATAGAAAGTTCCTTGAGCTTGCTGAAACCCTTTTACCTTAAATATCAAAGGAGCATTTTCTTTTCCCCAATTTTCAACCGATTCTTTTAGTATGCCTAAAATATTTCTTGGTTTAATTTGTATTGAAGCGAATAAGATAACCACAACAACCAAAGTTCCTGCAATATCCTTAATACAACCTGCTATAGCTCCATTGTCACCCATAAGATATTCAATTATAGCAGATACAATAGCAATGATGCCAAATGCTCCACCTATAAATATTTCAATCCATTCTCTGCGTTCTTCGTTTCTCATTTTTATTCCTCCACACTATAAAATCCGTTGTTTTCTGCAATATAATAAGGCTTACTATTCAGTAATTCCATTAGTTTAAATAACCAAGGTCGGTTTTCTTGCATTTCCTTATGTTGTTTGCCATTCTTAAATACAAACGGACAAGCGACTACATTTATATTTTCAGGCAATCCAAAATCTTTCAGTAATTTTATCTTATCTACAGTTTGCAAGTATGTATATCCTTCAAGAACACATCGTAACATACTTTCTTCGCTATCAGGCTTTTTTAGTTCCAAAATATACAGTTTACTATCATCAAACGAAAGCAAATCTATTTTCCCGGCTTCGTCACTTCGTTTGTTTTTTAATGGCGTTTGATAATCTATAATCTTGCCTATGAAGTTATATTGGTGTCCGTCTTGGGAACGCTTAAAAAGTTCCATTGCGATTATTTCTTCTTCACGGTTTGATGTAGGAGAATATATACCATCGTGCCCGTCTGTGAAATAAGATTTTTCTCGTGTTATTTGTGGTATTATATATTGAGAAAGATTTTCAAGTATAAATTTTGCGATTACTTCCGTATAGGGGGCATCACTATTAACTGTATTACCACGATAATTAATGAAATCTTGCTTGTAAAATGTATCAGGTTTCTTCATTGCATCTTCACACATTTTAATAATCTGAATTTCCGAGTACATATAAACACCTCCATCAAGAGAATTATTTCAATTTATCAATTAATACACCGCCGTTATCCTTAAGCCATTTTCTTGATGACTTATAGTTCGGAAGAACATTTTCGACCTCGTTCCAAAATTTGGGTGAGTGGTTCATTTCTTTTCGGTGACAAA
>JAUMXZ010000031.1 GCA_030528905.1 Clostridia bacterium
AGTTTGATGTTAAGGCCATTGCCTTACCATCTTTATCAGCCGACACTATTACATTTTTTCCATAAACGGGAATGTCATTATAGTATTGTTGTAAACTATAATATTTGTCCTCGCCAACTTGATTTGTTGACTTTGATTTTAGTTCTTTTCCCGCATCATTTATTCCTAATAAATCAGCTATCGAGCCAACGGCCTCTATTGCGGATTTCTCATCAGTGATCAATACATCAGTAAATCCCTCTGTAAGTGCGGTATAATTAACATCACCAATAATATCGGCGCTTTTATTTCCAAAGAACTTTAAACCACCAATAGTACCAACTACCATAATTGCAAAAGCCAAAACACAGGCTATGACAATACGCAATTTCTTTTTAGTCTTTTTAACTTTTTCGGGTTTTTCTTCGTTTTCTAATACAGAACTAATATCAATAGTTTCATTTTGTACTGCACTACCACAGTTAGGGCAGAAAGCTCCATTTTCAGTTATTTGTGTTCCGCAATTAGGACAAAACATTTCTTCACCCTCTATCTTTCTTAATGTTTTTCAGTACCATTCCGGCTAAAACTGAAAATACAACTACAAATATAAGCAACATCACTATTGCAAAACCAAAGTGGGATGCTGTAAATTCAAAAAAGTCCTCGACTTCGTGTTCTATCTGAATACCTTGCTGTTGTAATCTCATTTCCAAACTATTGAGATTCGCTGTAGTGCCGTAACCCTCCATAGAAAATCTACACGTGGCAATCCAAGAAATAATTTCCGATGCGCCCTCAAGTTTGAAAATCAACCCTGAAAACAACAATTGTGGCATAAGCAGAATGGGGGCAACGGTCATAGCACGATCAGCATTTTTGAATAACGAAGATACAAAAATACCCATAGCAGATGCCGATAGAGCCGTTAAAAATGTTACAAGTAACAACTCGGCAAAAGGATGTGTAATAACACCCTCATCAGGCATACCTATCATCAAAGAAAATACGCCTGTTAATAAAACAGCTTGCACGGCACACACAAGTCCCATAACAAATAGTTTTGAAACTATATATGCCCCTAAACGAAGTCCTGTCATATACTCTCGTTTCAAAATTACACGTTCCTTGCATATTTCTTGGATAGAGTTAAGTATTCCAATCCAAAAAGCAGAACAAGAAAGGGCAAACAAAAGGCTCTTTGTCATTTCATACTGCTTAAACTGCTCACCATCGGCAACAAATGATATTAAAGCAGCAAGCAGAGGGGCTTGTAATAATATCATCATCAACCGGACTTTGTCATTCAAAAGAATGTGTAAATTCCGTTTTGCTAACACGCTCATTTGATGTAGCCATCCGTGTTTATGTACCTTTTTCTGTTGCTTTGAAACTCCGCTTGTTGTTGTCGGTGTAGAGTTAATGCTTTCCGCATATTTCTGTTGCCAAAAGTCAGAATTATCGGTTATAAGATTATAAACATCTACTAAATCTTCAACTCCGAAAAATCTCAAAGCTGCATCATATGATCCGCAAAAACAAAGCTTACCGCCTGAACCCATAAATACGATTTTATCGCACATATGTAAATTAAGTGTACTATGGGTAACAAAGATAACAGTTTTGCCTTTCACGGTCATACCTTTTAGTGTTCTCATTAAATTTCGCTCTGTTCCGGGATCAAGTCCAGATGCAGGTTCATCCAAGAAGAACAGGTTGGGATCTGAAATAAGTTCAACGGCGATACTTGCACGTTTCCTTTGTCCACCGCTTAATCTTTTAATAATAGTATCTTTGTGTGCCGATAACTCTACGGTATCTATTACTTTCAGGATAATCTCGTTGCGTTCTTTACGGCTAATATCTTTAGGTAATCTTAATTTTGCCGTATAACTTAACATATCAAATACGGTCAGGTTTTCAAAAACTATATCCTGTTGGGGTACATAGCCAATAATATCTTTCATTGACTCAAAATTATGGTATAAGTCAATGCCATTAACCTTAACCTCGCCTGAGGTGGGTTTACTATATCCGCTAATGCAATTCATAATAGTTGACTTGCCGGCGCCAGAACCACCTATGATAGCTACTAACTCACACGGCTCAATATTAAGACTAACATTATTGCATATGGTCTTTCTGCCTTTATCTACCTTTTTGAAGATATGGGCAGCATCAACACGAATACCGTGATTGAATGTGCAATAACTGATTTTATTGGCACTAAAAATCAATTTAGAGTTGGTTATCAGGATAATATCTTTTTCGTGCAAAAGACATTTTCCATCAACCTTTTTACCATTCAGCCATACACCATTGGTACTGCCGTTATCAACAATATAGTATTTATCGTTCTGACAAACAATGCCAGCGTGCATTTTAGATACACCAATATGATTAAGGTGTATATCACAATCTTCTGCTCGGCCAATCGTAACAGATTGCTTCCCGATCAAACTGACATTTTTCCATTGTTCTGATTCGTTGTTTTTTGAGAAAACAATCAAAACTCCACCCATTGTAGTTTCTATACCATCATCAATTCGTATAGCATCGTTATCTTCTAATATTCTGTTGCGTATAGAAACACCGTTAAACAATAGTCCGTTTTTACTGCCTAAATCCTCAATAATACATTGTCCGTTTACAAGACGGAATTGACCGTGTTTTCTTGAAACATAGTGAGAATGCAGAAAAATGTCATTACTCGCATCTCTGCCGAAAGTAATGACATTTTTTCCAAGGCAGCCTAAATCAAACTGAATCGGTTCAGATACACCATCGAATATCGTAATTTTCGCACCGTTAAAATCGCTATCAATTTCAGGGCGAAAATATGTAGTCTTATCCAACTCGTTCATTATAAACCCTACCTATATTTGAATATGTATAAATTTCAGCACACACCTATTTACCTAAATTAGTTCGTCTTTGTTTTTGATGATAAAACCATCAAATCAACAATCATTATTACGCTCATAATAATATAAATCCAGCCCCAAGCATTTAGACCATATTCCACTACACCAAAGCCTTGATCCTTAACTTCATTGCCAATAACAATATAAACAATTACATTTACAACGAAGAACAGCACGGACATTATCTGCATAAATACCAAACTGTTAGATCTTAACGGTTTGCTTTGCAGTATAGGCAGAAGCATAACAATGGCTGCTGAAAAGAATAAAATTAAGAGAATAACATATATTGCGGAATACCCAGCTTCCGAAACTTGCTCCATAACGGAAATATCTTCTGCTACCCAAAGAGCCTCTAAATTGATAGTGGGTAAGAAAAACAATATCGCACATACAATTTGCCCTAAAAAAGATAGTATCCAATGTGTTTTGTTTGTGGTGATGTTCGCATTGTTAAGTGCAGGGTTCGGTTGCTGATATGCAAAATCAGCAACCGCTACCTTTGCTCCGCATTTACCACAAAACATTGCATTATCGTTCAACTGTGTTCCGCAATTACCGCAAAACTTCGCCATACGATAATCTCCTTAATCCATATACTTATTGATCAGCTTGTCAATAACGGGAACGGAAATGTTGCCCTGATTAAATGCTTTGAGTCCCAAAATGATGAATAACAATTTTTCTGCAAGTACGAGTACCTTGTCAAGAACATCAATGATATTAGATACAAAAGCAAGATACAAATTACCGCCGAAAACATTAAGTACGCTGTCAATAACACCAATAGCATTGGGAATTAAGTAAATCAATGAGCCAAGTAAGGAAAAGCCCATCATAATTGCAACAGTTTTAACTGCGGCTTTTTTCAGCCAAGCATTTTCTTCACACAGGAGAACATATCCGGCTAAAATAATAGTTATAACATAACCACAAAATTAGCCTGAATTTTATAAATCTGCTCCCATTAAACATACAGTGATACCAATTATTGTTTTTTGCATTTTTCTTCTCTCCAATCAATTTTATTTAAGACCGCTGATATACCATTTACCATTTTCTTTTGTTAAAGATAATGATATTTCAAATTGTTTGTCACCAAAATCAAATGTGGTATCAGCGATTGCACTTGTTTTGGTTTCTTTTGTGATATTTTCAACCTCTATATTTAAGTTCTTGTATCCGCTTATTTCTGTTCCAAAGCCTAACACAATGCTTAAAATTTTAGAGGTATCAACACCGAAAAATTCAGAACTCAAGCCTACAGCAGCATTAACCACATCTTGAGTGTCATCATTAAAGCACTCTATCAATCCATCAATGTCCGAATTGTTGTAACACGTTTCAAAATTGGATAAACACTCTTTGACACCCTGATCGCCATTTGCTGTAATACTGAATACTACAAAAACCATTCCGGCAATTAAGGATACCAACAATACGATTGAAACGATCAATAAAGGCCATTTGTTTTTCCTTTTTTCAACCACTTGTTGTATAGGTTGTTGATTCATAGGACTGCCACAAGCAGCACAGAACACTGAACCATCTACATTAGGGCTTCCACATCTTTCACAGTACATAATTCCACCTATTATCAAAGACCATTTTTGAAGAAATAGTAACTCTGTATCGTTGCTACTGTATTAGTATTTACTGCGGCAACTTGCGAATATTGAGCTGCAAGTGCTGTATTGTTTTCAGCAGCGATAGCGTGTCTTAAAGTTTCCTCATTCTGTCGGATAATTTGCTCGTTGAGTGCATTTGAACGAGCCAATTCCATAATGATTTCACGCTGTTGCTCAATAATCACATCAAGTTTACGACTTATCTCATCTAAATCACAATGATACAAGGCTTCGCTTAATGACACAGTTGATGTTGAAATATACTCATATAAAAAGTAAGCTGCATATATATTCCTATACTTTGCAGGAATGATATTTATTGAATAAGCCTGTTCCAACAGTTCAGATGTTCTTTTTAAGTCACGCTTTACAAGAGGTAAGATTTCGGATAAGCGTTCTTTTTCTGCACGTTCAGCTCTTAAACGAGTTGCTTCTTCTTGGGTTTGTCTTTCAAATCTTGAACCATCCTCGATATGATCGTGAATCATAACACCAACAATGATTATTGCAATAATTACTGCGGCAACTTTTATAAAACCGACTATTGGGCCTAAAAGGTCATCAAATATTGAAAAGAACCCATCACCGTTAAGACCGCTTTGAATCCAGATGCAAAGCAAAAAAACAACTGCCATAAAAATAATGCCACCAATATGACCGCCATAAGCCGATATTGTGTTTCGGGGAGATATACGGTTCGGATGACCTAACGAATTTATGCGATACTGCATATTTCGTTCTTCCTCGGACAGTTTGTGCTTTGCAAATTCAAGCGTTTGCAAGTTGTTTAAGTAGTTGTTAAGTACATTTCGGTTAAAAATTGTGTTTACTTGGTTTACTGTTTCGGGGTGTAAATTTGTTTGCGTAACAGTAATTTGTGCATCAGGGCTTGAATAGTTTTTGTTTTCAGCGCCACAATGACAACAGAATTTTTGCTCGGTATCTATTTCTTTACCGCAATTAGAACAAAACAACATAATCACACCTCCTTAACTTTACTGCCACAGCTACCGCAAAAAGCAATATCTCCGATTACTTCTGCTCCGCATTGTGGGCAAAAACTTTTCGATAGTTCCGGTTCTTGTTCTACGGCAATCTCAACCTTATGACCGCATTTACCGCAAAACTTCGTATCTCCATTAGTTTCAGTACCGCATTTAGGACAGAATTTTGGAACAACCGTAGCAACAGGCGGAACAATTTCCGCATTAGGACCACCAAGAGGGCCGTCCATCATTTTCATTTCAACAGGATATGAGCCCCCTGACGCGGCAGGGACATATCCTGCTCCCGAATTTGTTTCAGCTTTCTTTTTGCTCGATAATGCAACAAGAAACGAAACTACAAATATACCTATTGCGATCCACGTGCCTATTGATATGCTACAATCATCGAAATCGAACATATCGCTAAAGCCGTCATCCTCCATACCGTAGTCAATAATCTGCTTAAACCAAATAATTATGCCAATTACATTTGAAGTGATAAAAAAGCCTCTGCTACCGCATAGTGCAGCAATAAACATAAACAAGCTCGGAATGAATATTGACATTGTGAATATAACAACCCAATGCCGCCAGCAATCCTCATCCTCGAATACTGCTTCGATTACCTCAAAAAATGTTGTATCAACATCACTTGGTATTAAACCGCCCCAAACATCAAAAATCGGGACGAACATTACATTAAGTAATGCAAGTATAGAAAAAATTATAAGGACAGGCTGTATCTCTTTTCTCATAACATTTCACCCTGCTTATTGGCACGGTGCTTAATTATAAGACCTCGTATTACCAGCATTGCAATACCGAGTACAAGAAGAATCACACTAATTAAAGCATTAACAGCCATAAAGTTACCGATTATCATACCGATAAACGAATCAGCACAAATAGTTTCCCAAAGAGGTGTGATCCACGCTGCTAACATTGCGACCAAGCCTGCTAAACCGCCGAAAATAATAAAATCAATTCCAACACCGCAAACAGCTTGTGAAAAACTGTTCTTAATCATAAAGAAGATGATAAGCACACTCAATATGATGAAAACAGCCATAGTTACATAGGAAAATCCGATAGTCAATATGTAATATAAAGCCGGAGTGCTATCTTTGAGTGTTGCAGTATCTATAATAACCAGTTCATCTTCATTAAAAATCCAATCGGCAATTTCCTGAAGCTCGGAATCCATTAAATAAACACCAAACTCATCTTTAATAACGGTTGAATTTCTTTGAAGAAGATTAACTACCTCACGCTTTGTAATCTTTAATTCAGCTTCATCCTCAAAAAAGTCCTCACAGAAATCACCAATCTTATCTGCAATAAACTCTTTTACTGTAGAACGATTAACAAAATTATTGAGTTGATGATCTGCCATCTCTATACCGTGCTTACTGCTCATATTGTTATAGAAACGATCTAAATCACTATTAGTAGCAGACTTGGTACTGTCAAGCAAATCAGTAGCCTGAATATTATCAAGCAATTTTTCCACATTATCTTCCTTAACCGCATTTCGCACATCAAATATTACGATTGCAAAAAATGAAGTAATAAAAAGACATATAGATAATAAAATCGTAATAACCGTAGTTAATGCTGTAGGCTTACTCTTTTTCGGCTTGCTCTCAACAGTTTCTTGGGGAGCAGATGCTATATACGCATCTGCTCCGTTATTATTACTACTACAGTTAGGATTCGGACACAATCCGGTTTGTTTATCTATCGAACTGCCACAATAAAGGCAGAAATTAGATGTATTGGGTGCTACATTTTGAGTAACCATAGCATCAAGTTGTTCACGGTCACAGTTAGGGCATAAGCCTGTTGCAGTATCAAGTCCTGTGCCGCATTTGCCACAAAAATTTGCCATATATGTTCTTCCTTTCCGTGTATTTCATAAGCGGCAGCAAGTGCTTTTTACTACCTGATAAAACTTCTTATTTTACTGTCACGTTAGCAAAGCCGTAGCCGCAACCATAATAACTCATATGGCTGATTTCAATTTTTAATTGATTTACACCCGTAATATCTATTGATACTTTTTGAGGTAAATCTTCTGCTTGCATAGTAATTTCTTTCTTTAATACGCCATCACAATAAACCTTAACAGTTGCTCCACGCATATCTGTTCCATCAGAATGTCCAAGCAAGAAACTAATATTACTATACTCACTATTCACATTGAAAACCGCATTACCTTCACTACCAAAGACAAATCCATTTGTGTATGCGTTGCCACCCATTTTGATAAGTTCACCATTAACATATTCCTTATAAGAATTACTTGCATATGGCTTACAAACATCTAAAAGGTATGTAGGCGTTGCTTTTTCAACCTTTGATTGCAAAGATTTCAATGAGGAATTGCCGGGCAAGACCGTTAATGCGTTATCAACAACTCTTTTTGCACTAATGTAATCTTCGTTTCCTAAATGCTTGTTTACAGTTGCAGTAATAGACTCAACATATTTTGTTTCGGTAGTGGTTTTAGTCTTTTGGAAATCTTCGTTATCATCAACAGCGATAGCCTCATCAATTAAATCAAGGGCATCTTCAAACTGTGATGCGTTAATCAATTCTGTCACTTGATCCATAATATCAGACTTATAGGATGCAAGGCTTTCGTTCTTAATCTTGTCGAGTTCGGCGGTATCGACACCCTCCGGCAAAATGTCATAAGCGGTATTTACATAAGCAACCGCTTCTTCATAATTCTTTGCAGAATTATATGATTTTGCTTTTTCAACAATAGAACTAATGTACTTCGGATACAACTCATTCAATTTTGTTTGAGCAGCATCGTAGTTTTCGTTGCTTTCATCAATCTTTGAATACTCTTTAATAGCGTTTTCATAATCGCCGCTTTCGTAGTATTCATCACCTTTTTCAAGAGCGCTGTCTGCGTCTTTGATATTTGTAATTTCGCTTACTTTTTCAGCAGAACCGTCAAATCCCATCTTATCGAGGGTTTCCAATGCATCCACGGCGGAATCGTACTCAAGTTCACCATTCTTAAACTGCTCAACTACCTTATCGTCATAACCCTTTAAGATACCTTTTAGGAGCAACTTTTGAATAAAGTTATCTTTAATATCAGAATTATAATCGGAAAGAGCTTCAGAATAGCTTTCAGCCTTTATGCTCTTGGATACATCATAGGCAGCGCTTGTAAAGAAAGTAACAGCGAGTGTAATAGCAAGTGCCACAAGGGCAACAGCAATAGTAATAAGGATAATTTTAGCCTTTTTGCCTTTGCTCATTGGTTTCTTTTCTTTCTTGGGCTTATCAAAACTCTGTACTTGTTGCGGTGCGGTATATCCGGGATTGCTGTATCCTGTATTTGTCTGTGCTGCAGGAGCAGGACGAGCCGCCGTTGTTGCGTTAAGGTCAATCTGCGGATTTGCTTTTGGTACAGATTTCGGTGCAGGAGTACCAAAGTCACTAACTGCCAATAAAGCGTTCTTAAATGCGGTAGGAGTAGAGAAACGCTGTGCAGGATCGTATGAGCAAGCAGCAAGAATAATATCCGCTAATTGAGGACTTGCATTAACAGGAACAGGGATAGGTTCACCGCCAAGTCTGCGGTCAGTTGCGTTCTTTCTATCCTGATACTGAATCTGTTGTGCATAAGGATCAATAAACGGCAAACGGTTATTATTCAGCAATTTATAGAGAACCAAACCGAGTGAATAAATATCAACGGTTGCATCGTATTTCTTTCCGGCAGCAATTTCCGGTGCCATATAATTGAAAGTACCTTTAGAGGACATAGCACCGCTTGTCTTTTCAAGTTCCTTTGCGATACCGAAATCGCCAACCTTAAAATCACCGAAGGATGAAATAAAGATGTTTTCAGGCTTAATATCACGATGGATAATGTTTCTTTGAGCGCAAAGCTCCAAAGCAGAGCAAATATCCACACCCAACTTAACAACATCTTTTTCGGTCATAGGATGTTCGGCAACATAGTCATTAAAAGGAGTTAATAATTCCATACGGATGAAAATATCGTAGCCGATCTTATCTTCCTTTTCAAAAACACGGAAATCCTCAACACTAACGATGTTGGATGTTCCTTTCATAGATTCCATTAACTTTATTTCATTAACGAAATCATTAACAATACCCTCAAAGTATGTTTTAGAAGCATCCTCGTCCAAGCCCTCTGAACGGAGAGAAGATACCTCCGCATCACTTTGCGGAATAGAAATAACTTTGATAGCGGCATATGTAGTCATTGTATGTTCTTCTCGAACTGCCTTATATACCTTACCAAATGAACCCTCACCAATTTGTTCTACAATTTTCCATTCGGGCCAAATTGCAGAAAGTTTCTCAATGCTCATAGTTTGTTCCCTTTCTTAAAAACATTAAATAGTTTCTCTTTACATATTTCGCACAAGATAATTGTTATATTATCTTTACCGCCATTTTCCAATGCACGTTCAACCAATATTTTTGCTGTTTCTTCAACTGTTTGCGATGATGATATTATTTTTTCAATCTCATCAAATTCAACCATATCTGTCAAACCATCAGAGCAAAGCAAGTATTTATCTCCGGTCGCATAATTACCTTTTGCAATATACGGCTGAATAATAAAATCGCTTTCAGGAACTCCTAAAAATTGTGTTAGCGGCGGTTTGCCGTTCACAAAGTTGGTTTGAATATGGTCTGTGGAAATTTGAGTTAGTTCCTCACCGTCAAATCGAAAGATAGGACTATCACCAATGTTACAGATAAAGACATCATCTTTTCCGAACAATATAAATGCGCCAGTTGTTCCCATTACTTTGATATGGTTTTCAGTTGCATAGTCACAAATAGCAGTATTTATTTCTTTACAAACAGTTGTAAAAAAATCATTCTCGTTCTGTATGTTTAATGCAGAATATTGTTTGTTAAATGTTTCCGAAGCAATATAAGAAGCAATTTCGCCTTTTTCTTCGCCACCCATTCCGTCAAATACGGCAAACACCGGAAACTGTTGTGTTAATATCGTTCCACAAATAGGTTCCGGCAAACCGTTATTAACCGAATCAAGATACCGACTATTACACCAAAAGTTATCTTGATTTACAGTACGGACATTTCCTTGATGGCAAAGTACACAATAATTGATTCTATATTTCATATACGGTATTATTAGCCCTCGATATGAGAACCGCAACCGATACAGAACTTGGCATTAGCAGCAATTTCCTTGCCACAAGTAGGACAAACTTTGGTTGTAGGTGCGGTAGCA
Organism: Clostridia bacterium; assembly: GCA_030528905.1. GTDB lineage: Bacteria > Bacillota > Clostridia > Oscillospirales > Acutalibacteraceae > JAUMXZ01. The sequence continues at coordinate 10,781 of JAUMXZ010000031.1, forward strand.
TTAGCAGGGGCTTGCGCTACAGGGTTGTTATTTACAACAGGGTTTACAACCGGAGCAGAAGCAGGGGCGGCCTCAACTTTTGTTCCGCAATTAGTACAAAAGGCTGTGCCGGGTGTAAGCGGAACACCGCATTTAACACAACGCTGAACATTGCTATTTGCGGCAGGGGCAGCAGCACTCTGAGCATTCATTTTAGAACCACAAGAGCTACAGAAAGGTGCGCCGTAAGGAACTTCGCCACCACAGTTAGGACAACGAACAATGCCCTTTAATCTCTTTACTTGCTCGGAATAGTTTTCAATCTTAACTTGTGCTTCTTTGATGCCCAAAATCATTTGCTCGAAAGTAGGCTCATAGGAATCTGCGTGTAATTCAAAATAAATTCTGCCGATTTCACTATAGAAGTTAGCAATACGCTTTTCTTCATCAGAGATCATTCCGTTAAGTCTGATCGTTTCGGCTGTGTCCTTTGTTTTCTGAACAACACCCTGACTTGTTTGTGTAATCTTTTTTCCTAAATCATCGAAAAATGCCATCTTTTTTTCCTCCTAAATTTGCTTTCGCTTTTATATCAATATAATGATAAACGCTCTAATTCAACTGCTCCAAACTCCCAAATATCTTCTTCGGTGTCATAATGGAAGCCTACAAACTCACCAGTTTTAGAGTTAAAATCAGCAGTTAGGTTTTCACCCTGCTTAAAATCATTGTTAAGTAAAATGCTATCACTTGATTTTAATGAATATGTAATTTTGCCATTTTCAATTTTGTGAATAACAAGTGTTGTATCTTCATCATACGAATCATAGAAAGTACCGATTGCTCTTGTGGAATAATTAAAATCACTTTCGGTTAATGTCATATGACGATAGGTTGAATCCTCATCCTCAAAATGCCAACCCGTTTTATCAAAAATCATTTCATAGTATCCGTAATACTTTGTTCCATCTGATTCATAACAACAATTCACTTTGGCACTTTTTCCGTTTTCACTTAAAGTCGAATCAATTACATTGAAACTGTTGTTATCGCTACGCAGGTAATAAAAACTCATTCCAGTTCCATCTTCATCGGGTATTCCATAGCTAAAACTGTCTTTTCTCTTTACAAAATCCTCGATAATAGGTTTTATTTGTTCAGCATTGGGGCCAGCTAATGCTTTGACATCATCAAGATCACAGGAAACCTCATCAAGCACCCAACCGTCCTTATCATAGTAATGATAAATTGCTTTCACATCTAAAAAAACTTGAAAGTAACCGTTTTCAGCCGTCACGTTACAGTAAATCGTGTTTTCAACTTTATCCTCATCTAACTCATTTTCAGTAATTACACATTCTGAAATCTGATACCTTGAACTTCCAGCATATTCAGAAGTGAAACAATCCTGAACTTCATTACAAATATTCAAATCTTCTTCTAACTTTTCGCTTTCAACACCTTTTTTACCGCAACCTGATAAGCTGCATACCATAGTAAGTGTCAAACATATTAAAACGAATACGCTTATTAGCCTTTTCATCACCTTATATCCTCCAAATCGTTATCTGCTCAAAAACTGATTATCAGAGCCGTCAAGCTTCATTTTATAAATTGATGAATTATCATCACGGTTATTGTAAACAATCCAATTACCAACAATGTTAATATTTTCACTCCTGCAATCATTCAGGACAGTATTTGATAGGTTATCTTCAATACTAACTTTATGGATAAAGGAATCTTCGCTATCAACATAGTAAATGTATCCGTCACACACATTTAAACCTTTGCCGACCTCAAATGAGCCGAATTGTCTTTGATTTGAACCATCAAAATCCATACTGAACAAATACCCATCATTTGTGTAATAAATTTTATCTTCACCAAAAACAAAATAATTCGGGCAATAATCTAAAATCATTTCAGCATTTGAACCATCTGTATCCATTCGTGTTACACCATAGTGTTCGTTTGTCATATCGTTCACTTTGCCGTATGGACTCAACAAATATAGATGATCGTCAAACAGCAAAATATGAGAAACAGAAATATCTGAAAGACCCTTAATTTTCTTACCGTCTAATTTTTGTGAGCAAATTCCGGTTGATATATCGGGATCAAAACAATCAAAGTAACAAGTTTTTCCATCTGTTTTGAATTTCTTTTCACAAAAAGTTGTGTTTGGTACTTCAAAGAGTTCTTTGCCGTTTGAAGTCACCGCTGACACACTCGACATAGAACCAGCATAGAGTTTGTTACCGAGATAAAAAAGTTCACCCGATGTTTCGCCGGGCATTATAACTTTTCTTTGTTTGCCGTTTGAAAGTTTTTCCCTGTATAAGCCTTCGTTGCCATCACCAAAGTAAAACAACCATTTGCCATCTGTTGCCGCAAGACTTTCATTCATCGAATTGTTTGATGCAAGCATCATTTCTTCTTTTGAGGGAATACTTTTAATGTAGTCAACAATTTTAATGCCAGAGAACAGAACAACACCAACGATTAGCACGCAAATAAGAGCGTTACGAATTTTCTTAAACGATTTTTTAGGTTTCGCATATGTAACACCGATATTCGGTTGGTTGTTTGTTTGAGTTCCACAATCGGGACAAAATAAAACATTATCCTCTAATTCTTTGCCACATTTTCCGCAAAACATAGCC
>JAUMXZ010000032.1 GCA_030528905.1 Clostridia bacterium
AATAAACTCATAGCTCAAAATAATGTCACCGGCTGTACTATGATGGTCAATAAGCCTTTGCTCGATATGATCAAATCACCTCCCAAAAATGATATTATGCACGATTGGTGGCTTGCTCTTATCGCTTCCTGCTTTGGTAAAATAGGCTTTATCGATAAGCCACTTATGCTCTATAGGCAGCATTTTAATCACAGTGTCGGTGCAAAAAATACTAAAAGTTTACTGTATAACCTGAAAAGAGCCTTTAATAAATCCGGCTCTGAAAAAGTCCTTAATGATACTTTCCTTCAGGCCGAAGAATTTTTAAACACTTATGAAAAACTTCTTAACGAAAATGATAAAACTCTTATTGAAAATTATGTGAAAATACCTCATATGAATAAATTTATGAAAATAATTACTCTGTTTAAATACGATTTTCTTAAACACAGCCTTAAAAGAAAATTAGGACAGATATTATATATATAAACAAACTCTAAATCTTTAATATATGAAAGGAATGGGCTTTTTTGCCCTGTAAGGTGATAACTATGAAAGGAATTATTTTGGCCGGCGGTGCCGGTACAAGACTTTACCCTTCTACGGTAGCTTGCTCTAAGCAAATCTTGACTGTCTATGATAAACCTATGATCTATTATCCGCTTTCTACCCTTATGCTTGCTAAAATAAGGGATATTTTAATTATATCTACTCCTCGTGATATCGGCGGATTTAAAGAACTTCTGGGCGACGGCAGTCAGCTCGGCCTTAATATAAGCTACACCGTTCAGGAACATCCAAACGGTCTTGCTGAAGCTTTTATTCTCGGAGAAGACTTTATTAAAGATGATAATGTCTGCCTTGTGCTTGGCGATAATATCTTCTATGGCTACGGCTTCTCGGAAAGACTGCAAAAAGCCGTCAGCAGAAAAGAGGGTGCTACTATATTTGGCTACCACGTAAGTAATCCTAAAGAATTCGGCGTTGTCGATTTCGATAAGGACGGCACTGTTATTTCCTTAGAGGAAAAACCTGAAAATCCTAAATCAAACTATGCTGTGCCCGGCCTTTATTTCTATGATAATAATGTTGTTAATATCGCAAAATCTATCAAGCCTTCAAAAAGGGGCGAACTCGAAATTACTGCTGTTAATAATGAATACCTTAAACAGGGTAAGCTTAGAGTCGAACTCTTCGGCAGAGGTATGGCCTGGCTTGATACCGGTACTCACAGGGCTATGCTCGATGCTGCTAACTTTATTGAAGCTGTACAGACAAGACAGGGCCTTTATGTTTCCTGCCTTGAGGAAATTGCTTACAGAAATAAATTTATAACAAAAGAACAACTCCTCGAACAGGCAAAACGATTCTCAAAATCTGAATACGGTCAGTATCTGTTTCGTGTTGCTGAAAATATAGATAATCAATAGGGGGGACCTTTATGAAAATTTTAGTCACAGGTTCTAATGGCCAGCTTGGTAACGAAATTAAAAGCATCTTGTCTGCCGGCTGCTCCGAAATAGGCGGAAACTTTACTCATCTTTCAAATTCAGATGTGGATTATATTGATATCGAACAGCTCGATATCAGTCTTATTGATGATGTTGTTGCTTATGTCAAAAACGGTAATTATGATGTCATTATTAACTGCGCTGCTTTAACAAATGTCGATGGCTGTGAAACAAATCTGTCAGACCTTGCTTTTAAAGTCAATGCTCTCGGTGCTCGTAACCTTGCTATTGCTGCTGATAAAATAGGGGCAAAACTCGTTCACGTTTCAACAGACTATGTCTTTGACGGCAACGCTTCTAAACCTTATAAAGAATGGGATAAAAAAGATCCTCAAAGTGTATATGGAAATACTAAATCTTTAGGCGAGGATTATGTCAGAGATTTTTGTAAAAAGTATTTTATCCTCAGAACCTCCTGGCTTTATGGCTATGTTGGTAAAAACTTCGTTAAAACTATGCTTAATGCCGGCAGAAAAAACGGCTCTCTTAAAGTTGTCAACGACCAAAGAGGCAATCCTACCAATGCTAATGACCTTGCTCACCATATCCTTAAACTTATCACTACAGATGAATATGGTATCTATCATTGTACCGGAAATGGGGAATGTACCTGGTTTGAATTTACTCAGAAAATTATCGAGTATTCAGGTATAAATGCTACTGTTACACCTTGCTCAAGCAGCGAATTTCCAACCCCTACCAAAAGACCTTCTTATTCCGGCCTTGATAATATGATGCTCCGAAATACTATCGGAGATGAAATGAGAAATTGGCAGGATGCTCTTAAAGATTATATCAAAAAAGTAAAATTGTAATTTTTTAAAAGGAGTGCTTAGTGTAAATGAAAACTTATTTAGTCACCGGCGGCGCCGGCTTTATAGGCTCTAACTTCGTTATCTATATGCTTAATAAATACGATGATATCAAAATCATCAATCTGGATAAGCTTACTTATGCCGGAAATTTAGAAAATCTCAAGGCTGTTGAAAATAATCCTAACTATGTCTTTGTCCAGGCTGATATCTGTGATAAAGATGCTGTTACAAAAATCTTTAACGATTATGATATAGACTATGTTGTCAACTTCGCTGCTGAAAGCCATGTTGACCGCAGTATCAAAGACCCTGAAATCTTTGTCAAAACTAATGTCCTCGGTACTGTCAATCTTCTCAATATCGCTAAACAGGCCTGGACTGTCGGCGATGACCAATATAAAGACGGCTGTAAATTCTTACAGGTCTCTACAGATGAAGTCTATGGCACCTTGGGCAAAACCGGCTACTTTATGGAAACTACTCCTCTTGACCCTCACAGCCCTTATTCATCAAGTAAGGCTGCTGCTGACCTCTTTGTCAAGGCTTATGCCGATACCTATAAGTTCCCTATAAATATTACCCGCTGCTCTAATAATTACGGCCCTTATCAGTTCCCTGAAAAACTTATCCCTCTTATGATAAATAATGCCCTCTCTCATAAAAGCCTTCCTGTCTACGGAGACGGTTTGCAAATCAGAGACTGGCTCTATGTTGAAGACCACTGTAAGGCTATAGATATGGTTATAAATGACGGCGTCTTAGGTCAGGTTTATAATGTCGGCGGCCATAATGAGAGAACTAATGTGTTTATTGTCCAGACTATTATAGACTATATAAGAGAAAATGTTGACTCCGAGGTAAGTGAAGCGCTGATAAAACACGTTCAGGACAGAAAAGGCCACGACAGACGCTATGGTATCGACCCTGAAAAAATTAAAAATGACCTCGGCTGGTATCCTGAAACAGCTTTTGAAGTCGGTATTGTCAAAACTATAAAATGGTACTTAAATAATAAAGACTGGATAAATAATGTAACCAGCGGCGCTTATCAGGATTATTATAATAAAATGTATTCAAATAAATAACCCTTTTCTATACTTACTAAAAGATTGGAGGCATAAGGCTGCACCCCTCTTTTGTAGCAGCTTTAATTTATATGGCAAAGTTTAAGTTTATTCAAACCGGTATCAAAGATATGGTTATCATCGAACCTACTGTTTTTGGCGATAATCGCGGCTACTTTATGGAAACATACAGCGAAAAAGAATTCTCTGATGCCGGCCTTAATATGAAATTCGTTCAGGATAATCAATCTAAATCTAAAAAAGGTGTGCTAAGAGGTCTTCACTTTCAGACTAAAAACCCTCAGGGTAAACTCGTAAGAGTTATCAAGGGCGAAGTCTTTGATGTCGGTGTCGACCTTCGCGAAAACAGCGAAACTTACGGCCAATGGTATGGAGTTGTTCTCAGTGAGGAAAATAAAAAACAATTCTATGTCCCTGAAGGCTTTGCTCACGGTTTCTTAGTCCTGAGCGATACTGCTGAATTTGTATATAAATGCACAAGACTCTATGACCCCTCCGGTGAGGGCGGTATCAGATATGACGACCCGGATTTGAATATCCAATGGCCCAAAATTGATGCTGAGATCCTCCTTAGCGAAAAAGATAAGAAAAACCTCGGCTTTAAAGAAGCAAACATTAAGTTTAAACTCTAATACCTTTTGTCATCTTCTCAACTTTTGTTTGTTAAGAAAGGAGAATATAGATCCTTGAAAGCTTATTTTGACGTTTTTAAACGCTATAAGTACCTCTTGGGCAACCTTATAAGCAGAGACCTTAAAGTTAAATATCGCCGCTCAGCTCTGGGCTTTCTGTGGAGTATCTTAAACCCTCTTTTAATGATGCTCGTAGTTTCTACCGTTTTTCAGCACGTTATGAAGGTGGTTTCTCCCGATATTACCGATTTTGCAATATTCTATCTGACCGGTTCACTTATTTTTAACTTCGTTTCAGAATCTACAAACTTAGCTCTGCCATCTATTATTATGGGCGCGCCCCTTATTAAAAAAGTGTATATACCAAAATATATCTTCCCTCTTGAGAAGATCCTCTTCTCTTTTGTTAATATGCTCTTCTCGCTTATCGCTTTGGTTATTATGCTTATCGTAAGACAAACCCCTATAACCTGGACTGTGATACTGTTTCCCATACCCCTTATTTATACCCTCATCTTCTGTATAGGCCTTGGTCTTATCCTTGCTACTCTTAATGTCTTCTTCCGCGATGTAGCTCATCTTTACGGCGTATTTATCACCGCCTGGATGTACCTTTCTCCTGTTATATACTCAGAAAGCTTGTTGCCTGAGCAAATAAGACCTATTATGCACTTTAATCCTCTTTACCACTTTATGACCTATTTCAGAAATGTCGTTATGAATGGTGTCGTTCCGGACCTCAAGGCTAACCTTATCTGTATATCTATCTCGGTAATCTTCTTCGTTCTTGGCCTTGTTGTTTTTAAGAAAAATCAAGATAAATTTATTCTCTATATATAAAAGAGGTGAAAATTTTGTCAGACGTCATCAAAGTTGATAATGTTACTATGCGATTTAATATGTCTAAAGATAAAGTCGATAGTATCAAAGAGTTTATTATAAAAAAAATTAAGCGTCAGCTCAAGTTTGAGGAGTTTTTTGCCCTGAAAAATGTCAGCTTAACCGTCGAAAAGGGCGATGTCTTCGGTATCGTCGGCCTTAATGGCTCCGGAAAAAGTACCCTGCTGAAGGTCATCTCCGGTATCTTAAAACCTACTACCGGCTCTGTTCAGACTATCGGCAGTATTTCACCTCTTATCGAACTCGGTGCCGGATTCGATATGGACTTGACTGCCGGCGAAAATATTTTCCTCAACGGCTCAGTCTTAGGCTACTCTAAACAGGAAATGATCGAAAAATATGACTCCATTCTCGATTTCTCCGAACTCAGAGATTTTGAAAATGTCGCTGTCAAAAATTTCTCTTCCGGTATGGTCGCAAGACTCGGCTTCTCTATTGCTACCATTACTAAACCGGATATCCTTATTGTTGATGAGATCCTCGCTGTCGGAGATTTTCTCTTTCAGCAAAAATGCGAAAATAGAATCAGAGAACTTATGGCCGGCGGTACTACTGTTTTGATGGTTTCTCACTCTATTGAGCAAATAGAAAGACTTTGTAAACACGTCTTATGGCTCGACCACGGTAATATGAGAATGATCGGGAATATGAGAGATGTTTGTGATGCCTATAAATCGTTGTGATATTTCGTCTTTTTATTATTTTAATACCAAAAGGAGAGTTTATTTTATATGAGTGATACTAAAAATCTTTTAGATGTAAAATATTGCAGCACTTATAATTCTGAAAATCGACAGCTGTTCTTCTCTGAACTTGCTGATTATATAAAAACTAATATAAATCCAAAAACTGTTCTCGATTTAGGCTGCTCTTTTGGCGGCCTTGTCTTCGAACTCAGAAACAGAGGTATCAATGCCTATGGTATTGATATTTCAAAAGATGATATCGCTAAAGCCGATGACTCTGTTAAACCGTTTTGTAAGACATCTTCTGTTATGGCTAAGCTGCCTTCTGGCTTTCCAAAATCTTACGACTTAGTCATTGCTCTTGACTTGTTTGATTTTCTCCCCCTTGAAGATGCCACAACTTTAATCGACTATATGCACAATCTGTCTGAGCATCTTATCTTCTCTTCATCTTCATCATCTTCTCAATCAGATGACCCCCGTGTCGATGTCAAACCTTACGGCTTCTGGCCTAAGGAATTTGCCAAGTGTAATTTCTTCAGACTTCCTTTTGATGACTTTAACACTTATTTTCCTAACCTGATAAGATTTAAACGCGCTGTTCTTACCCCTTCTCAACTGGTTCAGAATTACGAACAGCTCTATATGAGTGCTATAAAAAAATCTCAAAGTTTAAGCGTTATATCTCAAAACTATAAAAACGACCTTTCCGTTTACCAAAATGAACTGTCTTCTCTTAAAAAAGACTGCATCCATATGGAAAACGAAGTCAAAAGATTATCCTATGCCTTAGGCATAAGCGAAAAAGAAATATTTTCACAAAACAAAAAACTCAAAAAACTCAACGATGATGTAAATCGCTTCCAAACTGCCTATGTTTCTGTTGTCGATTCAGGCTTCTGGAAGGTTACTGCCCCTATAAGAAAATTCCTTGATCTCCTCAAAAATAAAATTAAGAAAATTAAATCTAAACACTTCCTCTCTATTGCTATTAACACCTTAAGATCAAACGGTATTATCAAAACTGCACAGGGCTTTAGACATCATCTGCTTAAAGAAAAAGCCGGCAGAATCTATTTAAAAAATAATCTGCCAACTGAAAAAGAACTCGAAATTCAAAGAAATACTACCTTTGAAAAAAATGTCAAAGTCAGTATATTAGTCCCTCTTTTTAATACACCTGAAGTATTTTTAAGAGAAATGATACAATCTGTATTAAATCAGAGCTATCAAAACTGGGAACTCTGCCTTGCTGACGGCAGTGATAATGAACATAGTGATGTGTGCGCTATTGTAGATGAGTATGTCCAAAAGGATAAAAGAATTATCTACCGCAAACTTGAAAAGAATTTCGGTATTGCTCAAAATACCAACAAATGTATAGAAATGGCAACCGGCGACTTTATCGCTCTTTTTGACCACGATGACCTCTTGCACGAAAGTGCTCTTTTTGAAGTGGTTAAGGCTATAAATGAACAAAATGCTGACTTCGTTTATACTGACGAGGCTTCTTTTGCCGGCCAGATTACTGACCATAAATTTATAAACTTTAAACCAGATTTCTCTCCTGATACTCTGAGAAGCTATAACTATATCTGCCACCTGTCTGTGTTTAGCAGAGAACTCTTAAACTTAGTCGGACCATTCTCCTCAAATTATGACGGCAGCCAGGATTATGATATGATTTTAAGACTTACCGAAAAAGCTCATAATGTCTATCATATCCCAAGAGTCCTTTACTATTGGCGTGTTCACGCTGCTTCTACTGCCAATGATATCGAGGCTAAACCCTATTGCATCGATTCTGCTAAACGCGCTATTAAAGATCACTTAAAACGCCTCGGTATGAACTGCGTTATCGAAGATTCTTTCATACCAACTACCTATAAAGTAAAATATGAAATTATCGGTAACCCTTTGATCTCTATTATTATTCCTAATAAAGACCATATTGAAGATCTCCAAAAGTGTATACTCTCTATTATCAATAAATCAACCTACAAAAACTTCGAGATCATTATTGTTGAAAATAACAGCGAACTTGACGAGACCTTTGATTACTACAAAAGTATAAGTAATATGGAGAAGGTTAAAATTGCTTATTATGAAGGCGGCTTTAATTACTCTCTTATCAATAACTTCGCTATTGATTACTGCAGCGGTGATTATCTGTTGCTTCTTAACAATGATGTGGAAGTTATTACTCCTAACTGGCTTGAGGAAATGCTTATGTTCGCTCAAAGAAAAGATGTCGGTGCTGTTGGCGCTAAACTTCTTTATCCTGATGATACAATACAACACGCCGGTGTAATTTTAGGCATCAATGGCGTTGCCGGACACGCTCATAAGGGCTGGGCAAAAGATTGGGGAGGCTATGCCGGAAGAATTACTCTTGCTCAGAACCTCAGCGCTGTTACTGCTGCCTGCCTGATGCTCAGAAGAGATGTCTTTGATGAGGTCGATGGACTTGATCCTACTTTTGCTGTTGCTTTTAACGATATCGATTTCTGTCTCAAAATAAGAGAAAAAGACTACCTCATTGTCTATACTCCTTATGCTCAGCTTTATCACTATGAATCAAAAAGCAGAGGCTATGAGGATACTGATGAAAAAAGAAAACGCTTCCAGAATGAAGTCTTGACCTTCCAGAAAAAATGGAAAAAAGTCCTTGCTGACGGCGACCCTTATTATAATAAAAATCTTACTCTAAAACATGAGGACTTCTCAATTAAGATCTAAAGGAGAGAACTATCTTGTCTTTACAAAATTATCTGCACCCTTTTGATAAAAACAGTGTCAAAAAACTCATTATCGCTATTCTGATTCTCTTCGTATTCTCTATCTTTTCTCTTTATGTCTATAAAACTTATATCGTTCACTATATGCACACAACATCTATTACTATGGCAAGTGAAAGCTCTAAGACTCAGACTACGAACTACTTTGAACAGGATGATGTTGTAACCCAAATCTTTGTAAGCCCTGCTGATGAACTTAAAAGTATCGATCTTATGTTCTCTAAACAGGGCTCTCAGGGCGAGGCTTTAATAGATGTTTCTTTATCTGATAAGGAAACTTCTCAGCTTTATTATCAAACTCAAATTTCCGCTTCCCAGATTAGTGACTTGGCTTATACTCCTATTACTCTTGATACTGAACTTGTCGGTATTAAAGATGTCAAGCTGCTTTTAAAGCTCACTGTTCTTCAAAAAGACGATTCTCTAATCCTTACTATGCCTTTATCTAACGATAAAAATATGCATACCGGGCTGTTTGTCAATGACCAGCCTTTAAACTGCGATATGGCTTATAAACTTATGGGCGGAACTAATGAGTTTATAAAACCTCTGTTTCTTACCCTCTTTTTTGTTCTATTCCTCTTTATCTGCCTTTTATTCTTTATGATCTTCTATACTAAAATTAAATTTGAAACTATTTTCCTTGTTTCGCTTATCCTTTTTGGCCTTGTCTATATGTTCGTCTTTCCTCCGTTTAGTATTCCTGACGAATTTACTCACGTCGGCTCATCTTATCGCTATGCAAGTAAAATTTTAGGCCACGGCTTCGGAGATCATATTGCTGTACTTGTTCGTGATGGCGATTTTTCAAACTTCCTGTTAAAAGATGTGCCTATAATAGATACTTTTAAACTCATACTTAATAATTTCTTCTCTCTTGCCCCGCAAAATGATGAGCTTTATTCTGTTGTTATGCCTTTTGCCGGTAACTGGTGTCAATATATCTTCTCTACTGCCGGTATTATTTTTGCAAGAATCTTAAACCTCGGCTATATCCCTATGCTCTATATGGGCAGGCTGTTTAACTTTATTTTCTTCGTCTTTATGTCCTATATTTCTATGAAGAAAATGCCGTTTGGTAAAACTATGCTTGCAAGTATCATCTTTATGCCTCTTACTATGATGCTCTCTATATCCTACTCCTATGATGTTATAATGATCTCTTTGTCTATCTTCTTTATCGCTCAGGTCCTTAATATGGCTTATACTCAAAGAGATATAAAATGGTACGATATACTGCAGCTTTGTCTGGCCGGAGGCTTCTTAGTAGCAGGAAAGGCCGGTATCTATTCGCTGGTCTGCCTGACTGTACTTATAATACCTATCAAACGCTTTAAAAAGAAATCTGCCTACTTTATAAGCCTCGGAGCAATCGCTCTGATCTGCTTGTTGTTTATGGTTAAGTTTAATCTTATGAACATTATCGGCGTTTCTTCTTCTGCTGTCGGCAGCACTACTCTTAATCCTGATGGCTCGGCTGTTCAGGCAAGAACTTTCTCCAGCATTTTTACAAATATCTGGGGCTTTATTGATATAATTATAAATACCCTTAATATAGAGCTAAGAGATATTACCCTGACTCTTTTAGGCAACAGACTCTCTTATCTTAATGTTGTTGTTCCTTTCTATGCCGTAATAGCAACACTTCTAATCCTTATCCTATCTTCCATTAAAGTCAGCGATGAACAAAATTATATAAGCACTAAGACTAAATCCTATTTTACAGCAATTTCTCTTATGTTGTTCTTTGCTTTCTTAGTCGTTGCTTATACCTGGACTACTAATGCTGATTCTACTATCAGAGGTGTTCAGGGAAGATACTTCATTCCTGTTCTGCCGCTTATTTTGTTCCTGTTTAGATCAGATAACCTTACATTTAAAAAAGATATAACCGGTAAACTCCATTTTTCTATGGCTCTTGTTAATGTTTTTGCTCTTATGTATACCTTTTCATCTTTCATAACTAAAAATACTCTCTTTATTGGCGGAGCTTCTTTCTAAGATATTTTGCATTGGATGTGTAATAATGTATAAACCTTATGAAAAAGAAAAATTAAAGAAATTACAAAATAAAGAACTGGAAATATTAAAAGATTTTATCAAAATAGCCGAGGAAAACGATATCAAATACTTCGCTATCGGCGGTACTGCTATAGGTGCTATGCGCCATAAGGGCTTTATTCCGTGGGATGATGATATCGACCTTGCTATATCAAGAGATGATTATTATAAGCTTGAAAAAATAATAATCAATGACTACAGCGATAAATATACTCTTCTTAGCCCTCGTACTAACAGCAATTATCCTATCCTTGAGGGCCATCTGCAGCTTAATGGTACTAAATTTGTCGATAAGAGCGTTCAGAATATTAAATGCGAAATGGGCATTTTTATCGACTTCTTTATCTATGATAATATCGCTGATGACCCAAAAGATAGAAAAAAACAAATCCGCGACAGTAGATTTTGGGGCAAATTGCTCATTTTAAGACTGCTGCCTTTCCCGGTGCTGCCTGTCAGAGGCTTTGGTGCTAAGATTTTACACTTAGCTACCGCTTTTGTTCATCTTCTTTTGTGCGTCTTTTGCTTCTCTAAAGAAAAACTTTATAAAAAAGCTACTGATGCCTGTACAAGATTTAATAACATAAAAACTAAAAATGTCGCCCTTTTCAGAGACCTCTATATCGAACAAAGTATGATGGAATATGACGGCATATTTCCGCTGCAAAAAGTCCCTTTCGAGGATATCCAAATTTGTGTTCCTAATAATAATCATCAGATCTTAACAGATTATTATGGCGATTATATGAAAATACCTGATAAAGATAAACAAAAAAATCACGAGCCTATTGTGCTCGATTTCGGAGAGTGAGGAGTTTTATAAGTGAAGTTCTCCTGTTGTATTTTTTCTGCTCAGTTTCTGCCTCATATCGGTGGAGTCGAAATGTATGTTCAGAAAATTTCAAATCAACTCGTTAAGTGTGGGGTAGAGGTAACTATCGTTACTTCCAAAATGAAAAATACTCCCTCATACGAGCTGACTGATAACGGTATCGAAATATATCGTATGCCTTCTTTGCAGCTTATGAATACCAGATTGCCTGTCTTAAAACCCTGTAAAGAAACCTCCCAAATAGAAAAAAAATTGCAGCAAAAGAATTTTGACCTCGTTATGATAAATACCCGATTCTATCCTCTGTCTTTGTTTGCTGCAAAATTTGCTAAAAAAAATAATATCAAAAGTATCATTGTTGAACACGGTACTGATTATCTTACCGTTAATAACCCTATCTTTGACCGGATTATCAAAATTTATGAAAAATCTATAACCTCAAAAATTAAAAATTATTGTTCCGATTTCTACGGCGTTTCTAATGCCTGCTGCGATTGGCTCAAAACTTTTGGTATTTCTGCTAAAGGTACTATCTATAACTGCATAGATACAGAAAATATAAACTCGCTTGACTCTTGTGTAGACTATAGACATAAATTTAATATCCCCAAAGATGCCCTCGTTGTCAGCTTTGTTGGCAGAGCTGTCGAGGAAAAAGGTGTTTTGCAGCTTGTAGAGGCTGTTAAAAAAATAAATCAATCAAAACCCTCTCTTTATCTTCTTATGGCCGGCTCTGGCCCTCTTGATAAGGAACTTTCTTCGCTTCAGGATGACTATATAAAATATCTTGGCAGCCTTGCTTTTTCTGATGTCATAGCCCTTTTTTCTGTTTGCGATATCTTTTGCCTGCCATCAAGATCCGAAGGCTTTCCTACTGTCGTTTTAGAAGCTTCTTATAAAAATTGCTATATCATTACTACTGATAAAGGCGGAGCCAAAGAACTCATAATAAATGATGACTACGGCACTGTTATAAAAGATAATAACTCAGATACTATAATGACAGCTTTGCTTGACCTTGTAAATAATCAGGATAAAATCAAAAAAGCTGCAAAACTTGCTAATACCAGATTAAATGAAAATTTCACTTCAGAAAAAGTTTGTGAGAATTTTATAAATACTTTTATAAAATCGGAGGAACATTATGAAACTATTGCTGATAATACCGGCATATAATGAACAGGAAAATATCGTTCGTGTAGTCAATAATCTAAAACAAAATTATAAAGAATTCGATTATGTCGTTGTTAATGACGGCTCTAAAGATGATACGCCGAAATTGTGCAGAGAAAATAACTTCAATCTTATCGATCTCCCTGTTAATCTCGGCCTTGCCGGCGCTTTCCAGACCGGTCTTAAATATGCCTATAATAATAACTATGACTACGCTTTGCAATTCGATGCCGATGGCCAACATCGCCCTGAATTTATTAAGGATATGATAAACGAAATCCAAAAAGGCTATGATATCGTTATCGCTTCCAGATTTGTTAATAAAAAGAAACCCCGCAGCCTTAGAATGCTCGGCAGTAATATAATCTCTTTTGCTATTAAACTTACTACCGGTAAAACTATTAAAGACCCTACCGCCGGTATGAGAATGTTTAATAAGAAAACTATCGAGGAGTTCTCTAAAAATATTAACTACGGCCCTGAACCTGATACCATATCCTATATGATTAAAAATGGTGCTAAAATTAAAGAAGTTCAGGTCGAAATGGATGAGCGTATTGCCGGAGAAAGTTATATCAATTTCGTCGGCTCCATTTGGTATATGCTCAGAATGAGCCTCTCTATCTTCCTTATCCAATTCTTCAGAAA
>JAUMXZ010000033.1 GCA_030528905.1 Clostridia bacterium
CATATATAAAGTCGATATATCCGTTTACCGATGGACATTTAATGATATCAGCAAATGCACTGGCAGATAAGTTTTTTATCACCTTTAATCAGATTTTACCGGACACAAAATATATAGATGCATTATTATCAGAGTTTGAAAAGGCAGGGATAAGATATATATGCAGCGGGCCTATTGACAAAGAGCATCCGGGTATGGTTATTCCGTATTAATCGCAGAAAAGAGATCTAATTTCAGGTCTCTTTTTTTTATATTTGTCAATAAAAAGTTTACAGTAAGAAAAAAATAAAATTGGAATAAAACAAATAAAAAGTTAAATAAAGTTAAAAAGTTGAAACTTTTTAACCTATAGATTGAGTTGAAAAACAGTAAAGTTTTTAACTTTTTCAACAGAGTTTTCAACAGATCTATTGTTTACGCGTTGTATAATAATATAAATAAGAAAAAGGTGCATAGAAAAGAAAAAACAGGGTAATATAGATATGTATGAAAAAGCGAGAGGAGTAAAAAAAGTATGATAAAAGGAATAAACAGGCATATGATAGAGATAACAGACACCAAGAGTGAATATTATGAGAGGGCAATTTTATTTATAAAACCAAGATATGAAAGTTTAGAGAATAAGATTTTAGAAAAAGAGGCACAGAACATAATAAAAGCTTTGGGAGCGCCATCAATAATAAAAAAGAAGAACAAATTTTTATATTGGAGTATACGGATATTACCGGTAGTTATAATAACAGCGGCAGTGACATATTTTGTGTTAAGCTATGCAGCAGGATAGGGAATAAAAAGTAATAAGAAAAAAATAAAGCTCATATAATGAAATAACATTTTGTCGTTTCAAGTTATATGAGTTTTATTTTAATTTAGGGGAGAGAATAGGGTTATGGAAATAAAGAATAGAAATATTACAATAAAGAATCTGGAGATAGCAGGAATATTTTTTTCGTTTATAAGTGCAACTTTGCTGCATTTTAGCTATGATTGGTCCGGAGGGAATGTATTGAGTATAATGTTCGGAGCGATAAATGAGAGTGTATGGGAGCATATAAAGATACTGACAATACCGTATATATTCTGGGCGGGGTTAGAGATATGTATGGTAAGGATTTCGCTGAAGAAGCTGATAATAGCAAAAGCGCTGGGAGTGTACACAATAGCGATATTGACAATAGTTGTAAATATGATATATACGCTTATTTTAGGGAATAATGTTGTATGGCTGGATATATTTTTGGCGTTTTTATGGTTGGCAACAGGATATGCAGTATCTGAAAGAGTGTTGAGAATGGATATAGCCACAGATAAATATTTTACGATTTGTGTTTTTTTGATGGTGTTGTTTATAGTTATGTTATTGAGCTTTACGATAAACCCGCCGCATATAGGGATATTTTTAGATCCGATAACAAATACATATGGGATAACAAGACAAGCAGATGTAGGAGCGATATATTTAGAGAGTTTAGGGAAATAAAAAAAGCACTGCAAGAACAAAGTTCTCACAGTGCGAAAAGGAAACTGGAGCTACTAACCGGATTCGAACCGGTGACCTCATCCTTACCAAGGATGCGCTCTGCCTCCTGAGCCATAGTAGCAAAAAAAATGGCAGGGGCAGAAGGATTTGAACCCTCGGCACGCGGTTTTGGAGACCGCTGCTCTACCAACTGAGCTATACCCCTACGAAGAAACTTTAGTAATTATAGCACTTAACTTATAATTTGTCAAGAAGATTAAGAAAATAAATAAAAAATAAAGTGAATATGCAGTTTTGTAAAATAGTATTTGATTTATTGAGAAAATTGTGGTATGATCCATAATGAGTTTATAAAATTAGATTAAACTTATTTATAATGAAGGTATTAACTTTTAAGGAAGTGGTATATTTTGATTAACGGATTGTGCTTTGGAAATGCTGTAATATCCGGATGTAATAACATCTTAAACAGTAAGAAGATAGTTGACGAACTTAACATTTTCCCGGTTCCGGATGGCGATACCGGAACTAATATGTCAAAGACGATATTGTCAGCAGCAGAGAATATTCAAACTTTAAACAGTGTTAGTGAAACTGCTAAAATGATCGCATCTGCAATGTTAAGAGGAGCAAGAGGTAACTCAGGTGTAATACTCTCAATAATATTCAGAGGTTTTGCACAGGCTTTTGAAAATATTGAGCAGGCAGATGGAACAGATTTAGTCAATGCTTTGGGAATAGGTGTAAAAGAAGCCTACGGAACAATAACTAATCCAACAGAAGGTACAATATTAACTGTCGTTAGATTGGCATATGAAGAGGGTTTAAATGCGCTTGAAACAGATACAGATCCAATTTTCGTATGGCAAAATGTATGTATAGGAGCAAAAAGAGCTCTTGATATGACACCGGAGTTATTGCCGGTATTAAAAAGAGCAGGCGTTGTTGATGCGGGCGGAAAAGGTCTTTTGCTTATCTTCGAGGGAATGTTATCTGTTTTTGAGAAAGACGAGATAATACAGATAAATGAAGAAGACTTACCGTTAGATGAAAATAAATTTGCAGAAATTACTGCAGAATTTGATGAAGAAATAAATTTCAAATACTGCACAGAGTTTATCACCAAAAAAGGCGACATAGATGAAAAGGCAGTAAATATTCTAAGAGATGAGCTTGAGAAAATAGGCGATTGTGTTTTAGTAGTAGATGACAGTGAAATCGTAAAAGCTCATGTTCACACAGATAACCCGGGCATAGCTTTGCAGCAGGCTCTTGAAACCGGAGAACTGTTAAATGTAAAGATAGAGAATATGGCCGAACAGAACAGACAAAAAGTTAAAATGGAGCAGTTGAAAAGTCAGAAATTTGATTTTGCAGATCCAACAGAGGAATTTGGTTTTGTCTGTGTAGCTTCAGGCGAAGGCTTAGTAGAAGCGTTTAAAGATTTAGGCTGCACTAATGTGGTTATAGGCGGTCAAACAATGAACCCAAGCACAAAGGATTTAATGGCTGCTGTATGTGCTACACCTGCAAAAGTTGTCTATCTGCTTCCAAATAATAAGAATGTGGTATTAGCAGCAGAGCAGGCAGCAGAGCTTATAACTGACAGAAAAGTTGTTGTGGTAAAGACAAAAACAATACCACAGGGATTATCAGCAATGATAGCCTTTGATCCGGAAAGTGATGTAGAAACCAACATCGAGAGTATGCAGGAGCAGGCAGCAAAAGTGTCTACAGGCCAGGTTACATTTGCAGCACGCGACTCTGAATTCGGCGGATTAAAGATGAAGAAAAATGATATAATTGCTTTGAATAACGGAAAACTTGTGATAGTAGAAAAAGATCCTGTCAAAGCTTTGCAGAAATTAGCAAAACAGTTAATACATAAGCAAAGTCAGTTTGTAACAGTAATTTACGGACAGGACATTGACGAGCAACAGGCATCAAGAGCATTTGAGATGATAGTTTCAAAATCACCGTCAGGAGCAGAAGTCAATTTCATAAAGGGCGACCAGCCAATATATCATTTTATCATTTCTGTTGAGTAGTACAAGAGGTAGACTTTGAGTTTGTTTTATGAGCCGATTTATAACTTAAAGGGAGTCGGCAAAAAGCGAGCAGAGCTTTTTTATAAGCTCGGAGTAAAAAGTATAGGTCAGTTACTTGAGTTTTATCCGAAAAGATATATAGACTTTTCAAAAATTGATAATATAGAAGATATAGAAAACGATAAGACTGTGTGTCTTAGAGGTAAAATTATCAGCAACGTACTTGAGTTTAAGAACGAAAATGGATTGCTTATAAGTTCTTTCAAGATAAAAGACAAAACCGGAGTAATTGAAGTAATATTTTTTAATAATCGTTTTATCAGGCAGAATATAAAATTTAATGAAGAATATTTGTTTATGGGCAAAATAAAATATTCTTATGGTAAATATCAGTTAGTATCCCCCTTATATAGAAGTGTTAATTATGAGGTTAAAATTGAGCCGATATATTCGCAAACAGATGGCCTTAGCACTAATATAATAAGAAATTGCATAAAAAATGCACTTGAATTGCTTCCAGAGAATATAAAAGATACAATACCTGAGGATGTAAGAGACAAATATGAGTTGTGTTCATTAGACTTTGCTTTGAAAAATATACATTTCCCGAAAAACAAAGCTTCGTTAAAAGAAGCTCAGTACAGGCTTTATTTTGAAGAAATGTTAGTATTTTATCTTTCAGCAGTAAAGTATAAAGAATATAATAAAACTATAAATGATTATTCTATAAAAAAAAGCTTTAAAGATGATTTCATTAAATTATTGCCGTTTGATATGACAAACTCTCAAAACAAGGTTCTTGATGAATGTTATGAAAATATGATAACAAGCAGAAACTCTATGGCAAGGTTAATCCAAGGTGATGTGGGCTGTGGAAAGACTGTTATCGCAGCAGGGCTTGCTTATTGTGCAGCAAAGAATGATGTGCAGACAGCTTTTATGGTACCTACTGAAATTTTAGCTAACCAGCATTACAGGTTTTTTAAAGAGATATTTGCTAAGAGTGATATAAATATTGAAATAATTACTTCATCTACAAAAAAATCCGACAGAAAAGATATATTAAATCGTTTAAAGAATGGACGAATTGATATTTTAATAGGTACTCACGCATTGTTATCAGACGATATAGAGTTTTTAAAACTATCTTTGGTGATAACTGATGAGCAGCATAAATTTGGCGTAAACCAAAGGAATATCATATCAAAAAAGGGCACTAACCCTCATATAGCGGTGATGTCAGCAACTCCGATACCACGAACTTTAGCACTTGTAATGTACGGAGATTACGATGTATCTACAATAGACGAAATACCTGGGAAAAGACCACAGATAAAGACGATGTTAGTCTGTGAAAATAGAAGAGAAAGAGTATTTGAGTTTATTAAATCGCTTATTGATAAAGGTCATCAAGGGTATATAGTCTGTCCGAATATCGAGAACAATACACAAATTGGTATGAATTCTGTTGAAATGTACAAAGAAGTGATAAAAAACAGCATACTATCAGGGTATAAAGCGGCATTTTTGCACGGAAAGATGAAAGACTGTGAAAAGCAGGATTTAATGAAGAGCTTTTTGCAAGGGGATATTGATATTCTCGTTTCTACAACGGTAATAGAAGTAGGAGTGGATGTCGGGAATGCCTGTTTTATGATTATAGAAAATGCCGAACGCTTTGGACTTTCACAGCTGCATCAACTAAGAGGCAGAGTAGGCAGAAGCGATATACAGTCATATTGTATATTAGTGTCGGCTAATGAAAACCCACAGAGCATAGAGCGTCTTGAGTTTCTTTGCAGGACAACGAATGGTTTTAAGATAGCTGAATATGACTTAAAAACAAGAGGTCCGGGAGATTTTTTCGGAATAAGACAACACGGAGAGCTTAATAAGAATCTTTTAAGAGCCATTGATAACCCTTCTGTATTTTCTCTTATTGTACAAGCAGGGCAATATATTTTAAAAGAGGACAAACAGCTTAACAGTGATAAATACAGATTTTTAAAAGGTAAAGTGAAATATCAATTAAAAAAGAATATGATATAACAAAAACAAAAGCGACAGATAATTTTTAATCTGTCGCTTTTTTATATCAGAACGATTATTTTTCAGATTTTATACAAATACCAAGTTCATCAAGTTGTTTTTGAGAAACAGCAGATGGTGCTTTACTCATAAGTTCAGCACTGCTTGCAACTTTGGGATAAGCGATAACATCTCTGATACTATCGCAATCGAGCATAATCATAATAAGTCTGTCAAGACCGAAGGCAAGGCCGGCGTGAGGAGGAGCACCGAATTTAAAGGCATCTATAAGGTAGCCGAATTTATCATAAGCTTCTTGTTGAGAAAAGCCTAAAGCATTAAACATTTTCTCCTGTATATCAGGCTGACTGATTCTGACAGAGCCGCCGCCTATTTCGTTTCCGTTGAGTATCATATCGTATGCAATAGCGCGGGTTTTCTCCGGATGTGAACATAATAGGTCAATATCCTCTTCAAAAGGCATAGTAAACGGGTGATGTTTTGAAACATAACGATCTTCCTCTTCGCTATATTCAAACAGAGGGAAGTCAGTAATCCAGAGAAGAGAAGGTTTGGATTTATCAATGATGTTAAGCTGTTTTGCCAATTCACATCTTAAAGCACCCAAGGAGTCATAGACAACCTGTTTATTATCGCTGCTGACTATGAAGATGATGTCATTGTTTTGAGCAGCAACACGATCTCTGAGAGCGGCAGTTTCGTCTTGAGAGAGGAATTTCTCATAAGATGACGAGCTTGAGCCGTCGGAATTTATTTTAGTCCAGGCAAGACCCATAGCGCCATAAGCTTTTATCCAGTGAGTAAGTTTATCAATAGCCTTTCTTGTAAACTTATCAGAAGCGTTTTTAGCAACGATAGCTTTGACAGCACCGTTTGGGGAATTGACAGCAGAAGCAAAAACGCGGAATTGGGTATTTTTAAGCTCCTGAGTTACATCGACAAGCTCCATACCGAAACGCAGGTCAGGTTTATCAGAGCCAAAGCGCTCCATAGCTTCAGAGTAGGTCATTCTTTGCAAAGGAAGCGGTATATCTATATTTAAGACATCCTTGTAAATCTTTTTGATAAAGCCTTCAGATATAGCCATTACATCGTTTTCATCAGCAAAAGACATTTCAAGATCAATCTGAGTAAATTCAGGTTGTCTGTCAGCTCTCAGGTCTTCATCTCTGAAGCACTTGGCTATTTGCATATATCTGTCAAAGCCTGCAAGCATAGTAAGTTGTTTATACATCTGAGGAGATTGAGGCAGGGCAAAAAACTCACCAGGGAAAACTCTTGAAGGTACAAGATAATCTCTTGCTCCTTCGGGAGTTGATTTTATAAGAATAGGAGTTTCCACTTCGATAAAGCCGTTATCATCGAAATAATCTCTGGCGGCTTTAACGATTTTATGCCTTAGGATAATTTTATTTTGCATATCAGGGCGTCTTAGGTCGAGGTATCTGTATTTAAGGCGAAGCTCCTCGTTGACATTACTATCGTTTAAAATTTCAAACGGAGGAGTTTGGCTTTCAGAAAGAATCTGTAAGGTATCGACATCAATTTCTATTTCACCTGTAGGTATTTCCATATTTTTAGAAGAGCGTTCAACAACCGTACCGGAAGCGCAAAGGACAAATTCAGCTCTTATGTGAAAAGCCTTATCGAATATATCTCTGGAAGTTTTCTCGTTAAAGCTTAGCTGCACTATACCGGTTCTGTCGCGCAGGTCGATAAAAATAAGTTGGCCAAGATCTCTTTGTCGTTGAACCCAGCCGCATACAGTGACTTTTTTTCCGATATCTGAAACTCTTAAATCTCCGCAGTAAATAGTTCTTTTTAAAAAATTCATTATTTATACTCCTTAATAATTATAAGCTATGTGAATAAATGTAAGAGAAGTCTTTTAAGAAATCATCTCCGATAGAGATCTCAAAAGTTTCTTTTGAAGTCATATTTTTGACAATAGCCTTTTGATTTTTAATTTCATTTTCACCAATTACCATAGTAAAGCTTGCACCGATTTTATCAGCATATTTCATTTGAGCCTTCAGGCTTTTGTTGAGAAGATCGCATTGGGCAGACATTTTACCGCTTCTTACTTTTTCACAAAGTTTCAGAGCCGAAAGCTTAAAGGTTTTATCCATAGCGATGACATAGAGATCACAAGTGGGGGCCTGAGCTTTTGAGAGGATTGAATTTTCGTCATTTTGAGCGATCATAATAAGTCTTTCAAGGCCCAGCCCGAAGCCTAAAGCGGGAGTAGGTTTTCCGCCAAGCTCTGAGATAAGGCCGTCATAACGACCTCCGCCGCAAACGGTGATGGGGACATTATCAAGAGGATAGATAAATTCAAAAACAGTACGGGTGTAATAATCAAGACCTCTTACGATTTTGGGGTTTACGATATATTTGATATTAAGGTTATCAAGGTAAGATTTGACCTCATCAAAATGATTTTGACAATCGTTACACAGAAAGTCAAGTATTACGGGAGCATTCTCAGAAATTGCTTTACAATCAGGATTTTTACAGTCAAGTATTCTCATAGGGTTTTTATCAAGTCGTTCTTTACAGGTATGGCAAAGGGAATCAAGATTTTCTTTAAAATAGTTGATTAAAGCATTCTGATAATTTTTTCTGCATACAGGGCAGCCGATAGAATTTATTTCCAGAGAAATATTCCTGTTTATACCGAGAACTGAAAAGATTCTGTTAGCAAGTAAAATAATCTCAGCGTCAGCACAAGCGTCTTGAGCGCCGAAGAGTTCTGCGCCAAACTGGTGAAATTCTCTGAGTCGTCCGGACTGAGGTTTTTCATATCTGTAGCACGAGTCGAAGTAGAATAATTTAGACGGCAAGCCGCTGTTATAGATACCGTGTTCGAGGAAAGCTCTTACTGTAGAGGCAGTACCCTCAGGTCGTAAAGTTATGGAACGGTTTGCTTTATCGTTAAATGTATACATTTCTTTTTGAACCACATCCGTAGTATCGCCGACTGAGCGCAAAAACAGTTCGGTATGTTCAAAAACAGGAGTACGGATTTCAGAGAAGCCGTAGTAAAGAGCGCAGTCTTTTATAAATTGTTCAGCAATTTGCCATTTAAAGCTATCCTCGGGCAGGACGTCCTGAGTTCCCCTTGGCAGCCTTGTGATTAAGGACATTTATATCTTCCTTTCTAAAATTTATATAGTTAGAAAAAAACAGAAATACAAATATAAAAATGTATTCCTGTCAGATAATATAATTAGCTGTTAAGAATATTTCTCCAATCAAGGTCGCCTCTTTCAAGACCGTGGATAAGCACTTCTGCAGTAGCAATATTAGTTGCAATAGCTACATTGTGCATATCGCAGACTCTCATAAGGTTCATATCTGACGGATTTTGAGTTCTTGAATCAAGAGGGTCTCTGAAGAAGAGAACAAGATCAATTTCGTTACAAGTTACCCGGGAAGAAATTTGTTGAACACCGCCCTGAGTACCTCTGAGGAGTCTTTGAGTATGTAGTCCTGTAGCAGCGGAGACAGCCTTGCCTGTAGTTTCAGTAGCAAAGAGAGTATGTTTTGATAATACTCCGTAATAAGCTATGCAAAACTGAACCATTAGTTCTTTTTTAGCATCGTGAGAAATCAATGCAATGTTCATTGTAAACAACCTCCCAACAAAAATTTTGTAAAATATATAATATGATCAGGAATTAAAGTTTAACAAAAATATTTTCATAGCCTTCAAGTCTGCAGGCGATACGATTTATTTCAGCTATAGCAGACTTTTTGCTTTTGATATTTTCAGAATTTATATCGTCAAGAATATCCTTTAGATATAATCTTTTCAAGGGTATGTCAGAGATATAGTCATCAAAAGGGATTACACCGAGGAGCTGAGCTTTTAAATAGTCAGTTAATTCATCAATATTTTGGACTAAATCGTTATTAAAGAAGAGATTTTTCTTAAAACAATTCAGTATATATCTGACATCAGAAAAGCCGTTATCATAGAGCAGGTCTACGATTTGAGGGCAGTTTGTCATAGCGTGCGGAAAAGGCAGAGTAGTTATAATAGCCTTAGGGTTTTTGGTGGACTTAGCCATAGCACAAGCGGCCGGGGCTGAAGGGGTATCGATAAAAACATAATCGTAATATTCCGACAGAAACTCTATTATTTTGCCAAGTTGCTTAAAACGTCGAGGTTTAGTAAGTTCTGTAGAAGAAGGCAGGACATCAATATTATCTATTGAAGTTTTGTATATAATATCATCTAATTCGCAGTTACCTTCTAAAAAATCATCATAAGCCATTACAGCATCCTGGTCAAGGCAACAAAGGTAGTCGATAAAAGAGAAGCCATGAGAGGCATCAACGATTAAGCATTTATATTCGCCGCGGGAAAACAGAGAAAGAGAAAGGGCACAGGTTATAAAAGAATTCCCAGAGCCGCCGCAAGCGGGAACCAAAAAATATTTGTTGTTTGTCATAAATTTTTACACCTTGTTTTTTTTTAAGTGATATATTACTTGAATAGAAAAAAATCATAAAGAATGGGATATGAAAAAGGTATAGGTAGAAACTTAGTTAGAAGATGTATTTAAGTATTGCTTTAGCAGCACCGTCATTATCATTTGTATCGGTTACAGCCTTAGCAACACTTTTAACCTTATCATAAGCGTTTTGCATAGCAACAGGGAAAGCGGAATACTCAAGCATAGGGATATCGTTATAGCCGTCACCAATAGCCATTAAGGAATCTGAAGACAGATTAAGATGGCTAAGAAGGCGTTTAAGCGAGGAAGCTTTTTCAACACCAAACGGAGTGACTTCCAGGAAGTACTCAGCGGAGAAGAAGACATTAAGTTTATTTTCGAAATGTTTTTTAAAGCCCTCGATAGCTACTTTCAGTTTAGAAGGTTCGCCAACGACTAAGAACTTGTTGACTTCCCAGTCGACATGTTTGCCTAAGTTATCGACTTTAAGAATAGGCAGATTATTATTACAAAAAGATTCTATATGAACATATTTATCATCAGGGTTTTCAGTTACAATGCTATCATAGTCATATGTAAGGGCGGTCACATTATATTCGCGAGCCAAATCACAAATTTCGACATAATATTCTTTAGGCAATACACAGCGATATATATCCTCTTTAGTTTTATAGTCCATAATATGAGCGCCGTTATAAGCTAAAATATAGCCGCCGATTTTATCAAGTTCAAGGGCATCTGCAACAGGGTATATTCCGATAAGAGGTCTGCCGCTTGCAAGAATAACGTTAACGCCGTTTGCAACGGCTTTTTGAACGGCTTCTTTAGTAGCCTGAGTTATCTGTTTTTGTGAGTTTGTCAGAGTACCATCAAGGTCCATAGCTAAAGCTTTATAGTTAATATTCAAAACAATTCCCCCAAACCATAAAAATTATAAAAATCATATCTTCATACAAACTAATTATACAAATTATACAAGTAAATTGCAATACTAAAATAGAAAAGCAAAGAGATTTTTATATGGGAAATCAGACAGGAGATGTTTTGAAATAAAAAATAAATGAGGTGAAAGGATTATATAAAAATTGACAAAATGATTATGTATGGATTATAATTAATAAATATGTATTTTAGTATGGGTAGATATATTAAAAAATCATATAAATCAGAAAAATATAAATGTTTTAAGACGGAAAGGGTATAAATTATGAGTAAATATAGAATAGGAACAAAATGTCTTCATTCGGGATATACACCTAAGAATGGAGAACCAAGGGTAATGCCGATAGTTCAGAGTACAACTTACACATATGACAGCGTAAGCGAGATGGGAGACTTGTTTGACCTGAAAACAGACGGCTTTTTTTATACAAGACTTGCTAATCCGACTCTTGACTTAGTGGAGAAAAAGATAGCAGAGCTTGAAGGCGGAGTAGGAGCAATGATAACCGCATCAGGACAAGCAGCATCACTTATATCAATAACCAATATATGTCTTGCAGGAGATCACGTAATATGTTCATCATCTGTTTACGGAGGTACATTTAATTTATTTAACAAAACTTTAAGGGATTTAGGAATAGATTTTACATTTTTGCCACCTGATGCAACTGCTCAGGATATAGAGAATGCATTTAAGGAAAACACTCGTGCAGTGTTTATAGAAACATTGGCAAATCCGTCATTAGTGGTAACAGATATTGAACTATATGCTAATATAGCACATAAGCACTCAGTGGCACTGATAGTTGACAACACCTTTGCAACGCCGATAAACTGCAGGCCGTTTGAATTTGGAGCAGACATTGTAGTGCACTCAACAAGCAAATATCTTGACGGCCACGCAGCAGCCTTAGGCGGAGCAATAGTAGACAGCGGAAATTTTGTATGGACAAAGGAAAAATATCCAAATCTTACGACTCCTGATGAAACCTATCACGGAGTGATATATACAGAACATTTCGGAAAAGCTGCATATATAGCAAAAGCAAGAGTTCACCTGATGAGAGATATGGGCGCACAGCAGAGCCCTATGAATGCATTTATTCTGAACTTAGGTATGGAAACTTTAGAGTTGAGAATGAAGCGTCATTGTGAGAATGCGCTGAAAGTAGCAGAGTTTTTAAAATCATCAGATAAGATAAAGACAGTAGTTTACCCGGGCCTTGAGGGGGATAAATATTATGAACTTGCACAGAAATATTTACCGAATGGAACCTGCGGAGTAATTTCTTTTGTGCCAAAGGGCGGTTTTGATGCAGCTGTTAAATTTATGGAAAAATTAAAACTCACATCATTAGCCGTTCACGTTGCAGATGTAAGAACTTGCGCTTTGCATCCTGCAAGTACAACACACAGACAGCTTTCTGAAAAACAGCTTGAAGAATCAGGAATAGATCCTGCTATGATAAGATTATCAGTAGGAATAGAAAATATAGATGATATACTTGACGATATAAGAAATGCACTTGAAAACTAAATTGAAAACATTGATAAATCGGGAGGAATACTGATGCAGGTAAGAACAAGGTTTGCACCAAGCCCCACAGGTTTTATGCATATAGGCAATCTTCGTACGGCATTGTATGAATATTTAACAGCAAAGTCACAAGATGGAAAGTTTATTCTGAGAATAGAAGATACAGACAGAGAGCGTTTAGTAGAGGGCGCAGTAGATGTAATATACAGAACCTTAGAAAAAGTAGGGTTAAAACACGATGAAGGACCGGATATCGGCGGAGATTTTGGGCCATATGTCCAAAGTCAAAGAAAGGGTAATTACATTGAGTATGCAAAAAAGTTAGTAGAAAGCGGTAATGCATACTATTGTTTTTGTACAAAAGAGAGTCTGGAAGAAAGAAGAGCTAAAAGAGAAGCAGAAGGGAACAGCTTTTTAGGATATGATTCTCACTGTCGAAACTTATCAAAAGAAGAAGTGGAAGAAAATCTAAAGGCCGGAAAAGAATATGTAATAAGGCAGAAGACTCCGACAGAGGGAAAA
>JAUMXZ010000034.1 GCA_030528905.1 Clostridia bacterium
ATTGTGTTGACTTTTTTGTTATGAGGAGTATAATATAGTTAATGGCATATGCTATTAACTATATTAAGATAACCTGGACGCCGGGAGAAGTTCAGAAGGCTTTGGGGGATAGTTTTTAATGGGAGGCAAGTAAATGGCAAGACCACGAAAACACAGAAAAGTATGCAGATTACCGGATAATGATTGTTTTATGCCGATGAATCGAAGTGAAGCTTTAAAACCGGTTATTCTAAATGTAGATGAGTATGAAACGCTTCGTTTGATTGACAGGGAAGGGTTTTCTCAGGAACAGTGCGGAGAATATATGAATATCGCACGGGCAACTGTTCAGCAGATTTATTCTTGTGCCAGAAAGAAACTGGCAGATGCACTGGTAGAAGGACTGCCTATTCGAATCGAGGGCGGCGACTATCAGCTTTGTGACGGAAATGAAGAATATTGCGGCTGCGGCGGCTGCAGACGACATCGCCGAAGCTGTGTGTAATAGAACATTAAGGAGGAAAAAATGAAAATTGCAATTCCCTTAGATGAAAATAAACAAGATGTATGTATCGTTTTAGCCAGAACACCATATTTCCTTTTTAGCGAGGACGGCAATAATAGTATTGTAGAAAATCCTGCTGCACAGGCTCACAGCGGAGCAGGAATTAAAGCAGCTCAGTTTTTGGTGGATAATGATATAAATACATTGATAACTGTTCGCTGCGGACAAAATGCTGCAGATGTATTCAAAGCAGCGAATATAAAAATCTACAAGTCCGCAAACAAAGCCGCAGCGGATGATTTAACCGCTTGTGAAGAGGGGAAATTAAGTGAATTGACTGATTTTCACGGCGGCTTTCACGGTGTGCAGTGAAAATTGCCTGTTTAAGCGGTAAGGGTGGCGCTGGAAAAACGCTGGTTGCAGTAAACTTAATAGCGGCTGCAGAAAAAGGAACCTACATTGATTGTGATGTAGAGGAGCCTAACGGACGAATTTTTTTGAAACCGGAAAATATAAAGACAGAAGTTGTCAATACGCTGCTGCCTGAATTTGATGCAGAAAAATGCAGCGGCTGCAAAGAGTGTGTCAGATTCTGCCGTTTTCACGCTTTAATGTATGTAAAAGAAAAACCAATGGTGTTCTCTGAGGTCTGCCATAGCTGCGGCGGCTGTATGCTGGTGTGTCCTGAGAATGCCATAACAGAAAAACCAAAAGCGATTGGTGTACTTGAAGTTGGAAATCACGAAAACATCAATGTCGTAACAGGCATTTTAAATCCCGGTGAGGCAACAGGTGTTGCGGTTATACGCAAAGCATTGAAAAAATCAAAGGGGCTGACTGTTATTGACTGTCCGCCCGGCAGTGCCTGCTCTGTAATGGAGTGCGTTATGGATTCTGATTACTGCCTGTTAGTAGCAGAACCTACTGCTTTTGGGCTTCACAACTTTAAAATGGTTTATGAATTGGTGACATTGATTGGTAAAAAGTGTGGAGTTGTCATTAACAAGCAGGATAAACCGTATGAACCGCTGGAACAATTTTGCAAAGAAAATAAGCTTGAGATTCTTACAAGGATTCCATATGATAAACAGATTGCATCACTCTCAGCAAAGGGTCAGATAGTTGCCGGGAAAGACAGTAAAACCCGACAGCTATTTAAAGATTTACTTCAAAAGATCGGAGGTGCAGAATGAAACGACTTCTGATTCTCAGTGGTAAGGGTGGCACCGGAAAAACAACAACTGCAGCAGCTTTTATCAGTTTTGCACAGGCAAAAGCTATTGCGGATTGTGATGTGGATGCACCGAATTTGCATCTTGTTTCTAAGCCTACACTCAAGCCTGTCGTTTCGGATTTTCTCGGAGGTGATAAGGCTGTAATTGACTCAGAAAAATGCAGCAACTGTGGTAGTTGTCAAAGTTTTTGCAGATTTAATGCTATCGAAGAAACAAATGGAAGTTATGCGGTAAATGAATATGCCTGCGAGGGCTGCGGAGTCTGTATGTATGTTTGTCCGAAGAAGGCTATTACACTTCATACTGATACAGCAGGGCGCAAAGAATTATATTTGTCAGATGGAGTGTTCTCCACTGCGACTCTGAAAATGGGGCGTGGAAATTCAGGAAAGTTAGTTACGGAAGTAAAACTTGCTATGCTTCAAAATTCCCCTAAGACAGATCTTGCGATTATTGATGGTTCTCCGGGCATTGGTTGTCCGGTAATTGCATCGGTTAGCGGTATGGACCTTGTGCTTATTGTGGCAGAGCCGAGCCTTTCCGGGATAAGCGATTTAAAACGGCTTTGCAAAACGGCTAAAACATTCAGAGCAAAATCGGCGATCTGCGTCAACAAATGGGATATAAGCCCTGAAAATACTAAGTTAATAAAGGATTTTTGTAAAGCAGAGAATATTTCGTTTGTTGGAAAGATACCTTACGATAAAAGCGTATCAAAAGCTATCAACAAAGGAACATCTCTTGCGGAGATTGATTGCCCTGCAAGAGATGCGCTAAAAGATATTTATAAAAACACAATTAAATTATTATATGAATAAAAGGAGTAGATTATTATGAAAATTACAGTAGCAGCTATGGGAAATCAAGTAGCCGGACATTTTGGACATTGTGAAAACTTTATCTTCTTTGACACCGCTGACGGCAAAATTACCGCTGTCAATACTGTTGCTAATCCGGGTCATCGTCCGGGCTTTTTGCCAAACTTCTTAGCAGATAACGGTACACAGGTCATTATCTCCGGTGGTATGGGCGGCGGAGCTGTAGACATCTTCAATGAGCGCGGCGTAGAGGTTGTTGTCGGAGTTCAGGGTGATGCACAGACTGCGGTAGAAACTTATCTCAAAGGAGAACTTGTTTCAAGCGGTTCTATCTGTCATCAACACAAGCACGCTCATAAATGCGGCAAACACAACTAAATTTTAAATCTCATCACCAAAATCAGACTGCTATGGCAGTGAATATCTGATTAAAAGAGAAACTGACTTCATTGTTCTCTGATGAATTTATATAAATTTTCTTTTATATTTTTTGCTTCATCAAACCGTGCTTGTTGCAATAGATATAAAGAAACCCGCTGCCGTGAAGATTAAGTCTCGTTTGGGCATTACCTTCGGGGTAGAATTTTACAAACTGCACTCTGTCAAAAGTTAAGTATGTAGCAAAGGAAATATAATGCTCTTTTGTCATATCGTGATGAACTGTGATGAAGTGTTCATCTTCCACTTTTTCTATGGTTATTTGGTGGTTTTTGTCTGTTTCTTCTGCTTCAAGAGGCGGTAAGGTAATCCCGCAACAGCTTATAACTGCAGCTCCAACAGTTCTAATAATATTATTACAAACAGGGCAAACATAAAATTTTGAACGCAATATATTCGACGATATATTTTTATTTATAACAGTGTTACCTGTCATCAGTTCCATTACTGAAACAGAAAGCGCTTTAGCAAGTGGTTTTATTAAACTTATATCGGGTAATCCTTTGGCAGTTTCCCATTTAGATATGGTTTTGCTGCTCACGCCGATTAGGTCGGCAAGTTCTGTTTGGGTAAGTCCTTTTTTCTCCCGTAAGGTTTTTATTGTTATACCGGTTACATATGTATCCATTTATATCACACTCCTTTACGGAATCATTATAATATGCATAGCTAAACATCACAACCTACGCTGCGTTGAAAAGCACCCTGCCAAGACCGACAGGGTGCCAAACTTAATTTGCAAACAGGTTACTAAACAAATTAGGATCTATTGCAATAAGCCTCGATTGCTTCACTGATAAATGCTGCAGTACCGTCAGCGTGCTTGTCGATGTTGCTCTTAAAGCGCTCATCTGCAACATACATCTGACCGAGACCTGCTAAAATCTGATTTGTGCAAAGATAATAATTTTCGCTAATATGATCCTGCAGCATTTTCACAAGGCTCTGTGCCTCGACGGAATCAGGCGTTTTGTCCTTTCTCATGCATACCGCAAACTCTACCATAATGTGGTCCATTCCCTCAGCAAGGTCGTTCCACTTCTGCTTGGAGTAATTCTTGGTCCGTTCTGCGTGTTCCTTGTATGCATCGGTTTTGCCCCATTTTTCTTGCGCCTCAACCTTATACTTTTCAAATTCGCTATTATCAAAAGCGGTCATAACGTTTTCTCCTTTCACTGCGCTGTCAATAGCAGAAATCAACCTCTCTAATCGCTCTTTTTTGAGGGTGAGAAGGTGCTTTTGCTCTTTCAGTGCCTTGTTTTTATCATAATTCGGGGATGACAAAATCTCTCTGATGCTTTTCAAGGAAAAGTCAAGTTCACGGTAAAAGAGAATCTCTTGCATACGAAGAAGGGATTGTTCATCGTAAAAACGATAACCTGTAGACCTGTCAACGAAAGCCGGTGTCAACAATCCTATTTCATCGTAATAATGCAGTGTGCGCACACTTACACCCGTACACTCTGCAAATTTCTTAATCTGCATTTTCATTTTTATCACCTCACAAAAAGGAGTATACACTATGACGGAACGTGAGAGTCAATAGCTTTTACAAAAATATTGTTAGCGTTCAATAGATACTTATTTCCGGTTTATAAATTTTCTTTTACGTTTTGCTGTTTTTCTTTTAGCATTTTATTAAGCTTTGCCGTATTCCTTTTGATAATGGAATAAATAACAGCCCAAATGACGATATAGCCAATAACAAAAATTGCCGAGAATACAACTATGGGGATTGCACCAAAGTCAAGCCAATCGTTAAGAAGGTAAGCGCCAAGATAGCTTAGATATAAAACGCCGCCGTGAACAAAAATTGCAGCCATCAAGGGCAAGCGTTCAATTTGATAAATAGCGTTCATACCGCCTGCAATAAAGGCAAGTGCTGTGATTGAAAATATTCCAATGCAGACCTGATTTACAGACAGTGTTTCAACAGTGGCAGTCTGCTGCAATATCAG
Source organism: Clostridia bacterium (assembly GCA_030528905.1). Classification (GTDB taxonomy): domain Bacteria; phylum Bacillota; class Clostridia; order Oscillospirales; family Acutalibacteraceae; genus JAUMXZ01. The sequence continues at coordinate 4,934 of JAUMXZ010000034.1, forward strand.
ATATACAATAGCCAAAACTATCGGACCGATACCGGCAGCAATCAAGCCACGGCGCAAAAATTCTAACACAAACTTTTTCATATTCTGTCAAACCTCCTTTTGATTTGCGCAAAACAACGCCTCGAAACATATTCACGATAGCCGCACCGAAATACAGCATCTACACCGCCGCTGAACACAGCACAAAAACGAGCAATACAATGTTCGTTTGCGAGAGTAGATTTATTTATGCGGATAAAATAAGAGGGCAAAATATCCTCTAAATCACGAAGCCTGTCTTTGAGAAAATAGTGGTTGCCGTTTGAATCAATGGCAATCACTTTTCTGTTAATAATGGTGATACATTCAATCTCCGAAAACTCAAGTTTTCGCATCTCATCATCTTTGTATCCCACAATACTGTCAGCACCGGAATAACTGTAAACAAGATCTTCTATCTGCTGTGTCAGAGAAGAAGGTGCGTGAACGATTGCTATAATTTCCTCATCTTTGTTTTTGTCAATAATAAGTTTGTATTTCATTGTTGGGGACTCCTTACTGTCTTTTGATTTGCCAGAGAAAGCAAAACACCGCTATCATAGTCATCAGCACACTATAGAGAATAATCGGCAGAATGAGAAAAACTGTGTTCTCAAAATTTCCGTTAAATAATGCTCTTTCCAGTTCTACCGCGTGAACAAACGGAAGCGCATTTGCGATTTTTTTGAAAGCGCCGCCCACAAGATCTAAATCAAACCAAACGCCCGAAAACCAGGCAGAAAGATTGGTAAGTAAAGCTCCGCAGATGCCGCCAACCTGCTTAACACCTAAAACACTGCCGCACAAAAGTCCGAGCGCAATATTAAAAATTGCCATAGGAATGATACCAATAACAGCATAAATGATATTTTGACTAACAGTCAAGCCCAAAGGAATTGCAAACAGATAGCAGACTACAGTCTGTCCGATAGCGATTGGAAAAATCGGCAGCATATATCCTATGATAAAGTCAAATCCTGTAAGCGGTGTGGTGTATAGTCTTTGCAAGAAAGCACTTTCGCGGTCTTTAGCGATCAAGGTTGCTGAAAACAAGGTCATAAACGACAATCCGAATACGGTAATACCAGGAGTCAATGTGTCAATTTCAAACAAGTTCACCGGGATATTCGCTTGAATAGCACTTAAAAGCACTAATAAGACCAAGGGGAATCCCAGACCAAAGCCAAGGTTGATTGGATCTCGCAAAATCTCTTTAGCACATCTTTTTGCAAAAGTCATCATTCTCATTTGACACCATCCTTTACAATAGAAACAAAGGCTGCTTCAAAGTTGTCTTTTTTCGCCTTTGCGTTTAATTCTTCTACTGTTCCTACCGCAAGGAGGCGGCCATTTTTCATAATGCCGATGCGCTCAGAAAGTGCCTCGGCTTCTTCCATATAATGGGTAGTCAGAATGATCGTAATCTTGCCTTTCAAAGAGCGAATCACTTCCCAAAGCTCGTGCCTTGAGATAACATCAAGTCCAAGCGTAGGTTCGTCAAGAAATAGGATTTTAGGTTCGCTTATTAGTGCCATAGCAATACTGACACGCCGCTGAAAGCCGCCGGATAATTTACCGGCTTTTCTTTTAAGAACACTGTCAAGAGAAAACTGCTCAGAAAGTTTCTGTATCTTTGCTTTTGTTTTTTCTTTTGAAAAAGCGTGAATACCACAGATTAACTCCAGATTTTCCTTTACGGAAAGATTCGGAGCAACGGCGGTTTCCTGTGGTGATACGCTAATGAGCCGTTTTACCTGTTTTGGTTCCTTTGCAATGCTGTAACCTCCTACAAAGGCATCTCCGCTTGTTGGCTTTGTCAGGCAGGAAAGCATTTTGATAACAGTAGTCTTTCCGGCACCGTTTACACCAAGCAAAGAGAACAACTCACCCGGCTGAATATCTAAACAGAGCTTGTCTACAGCAGTCAGATTTTTGTACTGCTTGACAAGCTCTGTTATTGTAATTGCTTTCATATATATCATCCTCCTTTTTTTATTTGCAGTACCATAATAGCAAATAAAAAAGAAGAAAAACTCATTTTTGTCTATTCGGTCGTTTTCAGTGTCTAATCTATTTCAAAGCGTTGTGTTGTTTCATTTAGTTAGAAGATTACTCACACATAATATGAGCAAACACACGCTAACTGTTTAAGATAGGTCTGAGTCATCATCTAATCAAATCTTTGTGCCACAATTCTGGCAGAAATTAGAATCAGCAGCTAACTTTGCACCACATTTTCTGCAAAACGATGCTCTTTGCGGTCGAGTTTCTGAAGTGACAGTTGGAGCTTGAGCAGTTTCCTTTTTACCAACGAACAAATGTGCACGTTTGTTGAAATACTTAATATTTGCAAGTAATACAATTAAGGGATATATAGGGCTAAACAAACCCATGGCAATAAATATAGGGTGCTGAGTGATAACTGCAACTATAATTGTATACAGAAATGGAACACATACATTAATCAAAAAGAATATTTTCACAAGAATAGGTGCATCCGGATCATAATTCGCTAATTTATGTCGCACTACTAATCCGAATACTCCCATGGCAATTACAAAAAGTTCGTACAAAACATCTATAATCCTTAATGCCGGATTTAAATCGTAGAGCCATGAATAGTAGGCATCGCCTTGGAAAATAGATATTATGGTCATAAAACCACCGACAATGTTTATAATAGCACCGAAAACAAGCGCAAAGTATATAAGGAATTTATACCAAGCCATACCGAGTGGTTTATTATATATAGTAGTCATTGTGTCAACCGCCTTTTATTATAAATTTTATCATTTCTCGCCTTTTTTGATACATTTATGTATGCACCTTTTGAAAGTGCCTGAAAACCGGCAGCAACGCAGGGTTTCAGGCACATCTAAACTAAGGGACTCTATTCAAATTCGCTCCCCATAAATCGATATTAAACACTTTTGTTTATGAAATTTATCAGAGAGTATTTATATTATTTAAATTATCGGTAAAGCATACGCTATCCGATTTTTTGTTGCCATTCTGTTGCCAAAAGTTTAGAAATGGAAATTAGTAATTCCGTCAACGGAAATGCCTTTTTTATTATCAAATACTATTGCCACACTATGCTCTGCTCTGGTGATACCAACATAGAATTTCGATTTGCTTTGCGGTTTCATTTCTTTTTTATGATCCAATATCCAATCAAGCATCTTTGATGTCGGATAAATCAATACTCTTTGAAAAGTTAATCCTTTTGATTCTCCAAGATTTATTGCAGGATATGTAGAATTTACAGATGTCTTACTACTATCTCTTAACTGCATAGGTTGATAAGTTGATAAGTAAGCATCTACATCCGACGGTGATACAAAGAACACTCCATCGTGTCCTGTCGGTTCGTGTTCTACATATTCGCATGGCTTAAAATTACTATAAATTGAATTTGCAAATTCACATATTGATTTATTGTTTCGATAAGTCTTATTAAGTGTCGTTTCATCTATATCGACCGAAAACTCTGAACACTCTTGTTCAATAAACTCTTTTATGTTGCCATCTGTATATTTTTTGTATTTAGCTTCATCGTGGGTGTGATATGTCACTTGTCTTGGATCTCCAACTAACAAAACATCAGAATTCAAAGAAAATAAGCACTTGATTATTTCTAAATCATATCCAGCCATATCTTGAATTTCATCAACAAATATATACGAATATATTTTGCCAATTCGTTTAATAACCATTCCACCCGTTAATTCGTTTGCCTTGACAACAAATTTAGCAAGCTTATCAGAATATATCAATTGTGATTTACTAAAATAGTAATTGATAGTGTCATTTTCCCCGAAATACATAGGTTTCTTAGCTCTGTTATAACCACGTAATCCGGATTTTTGATTAACTAACAGTAATCCATTTACTTTGCCATCGTAAATCACACTTTGATAGGGTTTGACACCGTGTTGTATTAAAAATGAAAACCAAGTTTGAATAGTAACATTTTCAGGTATGTACCCATTTAATTTATAGAATTTTTTTGCAATTTCTTGTTCGTTTGCTTCTGTATAAGTTGTAATAAGAACCTTGCCTTCTGTAATCTTTAGAGCCTCTTCAACAAGATGTGTTGTTTTACCTGAACCTGCTGCGGCAATAATTAATTTATTGCTCATCCTTAACGGCCTCCATTATGTAATCGGGAAAAACTACATCTTTGTTAGTTTCAAAAACAGCTAAAGCGGTTTCCGTTTTATGATGTTTCATATATTTTTGAAGTTCTTCAATAGTTTTGAAATTACTACCAAGTATCTCATTGAATAGCACCAAATTGTTACCATTTGCTTTCAGCAATTTAGGTTCAAGAGTGTTATAATTATAAGGTTTATTACTGATTTTAAGCGTTCCTGTATCAACGACTTCGTCATAACAAATCTTAATATTATTTTTCTTGTTTTCCTTGATATAATTGGCGTATTTCTTTTCAATTGCACTTATATCTCCATCGTTATCTGTTACGACATCGACTTTTAAATTTAACGCAACTGCCAACTCTAAAAATCTTAAAAATGATGTACCTACTGAAATAACATCAACGCCATTTTCTATCGGAAGATGATTATTATGTTGTTTCATATATGCCTTTTGAACAACAAGTTCATCCGAATCGCCCTCAACCAATATTGCTTTTTTGCATAAAATAAGCCTTAATGTATCATACCCAGATATTTTTTTGAAAAAATCTGTTGAGGAAAGTTCGGTGATTTTTGTTATTTTGTGATCGTTAAGAAGAAGCAAATTTTCCAATCCAAGTTTATTAGCTACAAAACTACTATGCGTCGAAATAATAATTTGCTTTTTATCATATTTTTCTTCAATTGCTTTTATCAGTTGATTTAACTTTGAAAACGATAAATGGCTCTCGGGTTCTTCAAGAAGAATCACCTGAGATTCCTGAGCACTTTTGTGTGTTAACGCCAACTCAGTTTTCATAATACATTGAGCACCTTTGCCAATATACCCAAAAGGAACTTCATTAAGTTGTGTAACCAAGCTACTTTCCCACGCGTTTTTTGTTTCCAAATCAACAGTTAAGGAAACCGTTCCATCTACTATTGAAGCTTCTGTACTAATGCGAGCATTAATAGCCTTAATAGATGCGTCATCAATAAATGTATCCTTCATTTTTCTATGCGCTTGTGAAACAGCAGTTATCTCTTCAGGCGAAAGTAAATCTTTTACTATTCTTGAAATGTAGACATCAGAGCCGTTTTGGTAACGATAATTTGATGAGTCAATCATTGCGGATTTGATTGGAATACTTCTAATTGTTACAGATTGACGAGCAAAAGATGTCCAGGATGCTTCGTAATATTCAATTGGAATACTCATCATGTTTTTCTTTGAAATTAATGTGTTGTATTCACTATTGTATTTTTCATTAAAAGAAATTTCAAACTTTAATCCTTCGCAATAAGCACGGTCTGAATTATTGTTTCCTTCATACTCCGGGTTAATAGATCCATCAAAGAATATTTCAATACTAATAAAGGGTGGTGGTAACGCTGTGCCATTATTAACAGAGTTGATGTATGAGTCAACAACCTCTTTATTAAACAAATATTGAGAAAGCTCGTTTCTAATATTTCTGCCACCATAAAGCCCAGTCAAAGCAATATGCATCGCTTCTAAAATAGTTGATTTACCAGTTTCATTGTTGCCAACAAGAATATTTAATCCTTTATTCAATTCAATTTCAAATAGTCCTTTGAAACATTTGAAATTACTAATTTTAATTTTTTGTATAGCCATTTTATAACCTCACTTAGATACTTATTGTATGTAGACTTTTTGTATTCATTTTGATTATATTATAAAATATGGAGGATTGCAACTATGGATATTATAAAAGTATTTGGTGACAACTTAAAAAAATATCGTACAGCTATGGGAATATCTCAGGAAGCTTTTGCCGACAAATGTGGTATGCATCGTACCTATATCAGTGCAATCGAATGTTATCGCCGCAGCATTTCGCTTGAAAATATACAGCGTATCGCTGATGCGCTCGGTATTGAAACATATAAACTATTTATGGAGGATAAATAAAATGCCCAAAAAGAAAACAAAAATTGAGTTGTTTGAAGAATTGGCGGGAATAGATAAAAATGGTTGTAGCAGATGGGTTTCCGTCGATGAGTTTGTAGGAAAATATCAAGGTCTTCAGCTTCTAAACGGTGCCGGATGGTCAAGAGACGATGGAACTTTTGGGAAAAAGTACATTATTGAACGAGATAAATCTATTACGCCTGGAAACAAAACCAATGCTATAAGAACGGTAGGATTTAATAACGGAGATTATTCTCAGCACATTAGAGCTGATATTAAAAGACAAATTCAAAGTCAACGTTGTGTTGTGTTAGGTACATCGAATCCTGAAGTAGACCATAAAAACGGGATGAAAAACGAAGATAGGGTTATGAGAAATGAAAATCAAGAATTATCCGACTTTCAACCATTAAGTAAAGCTGCAAACGATGCGAAACGCCAATTTTGCAAAGAATGTATTAGAACAGGAATAAGATATGATGCCAAAAAGCTCGGATATCCTATGTCTTATTACAAAGGTGGAGCTATGCACAACGGTGAGGAGAATGCCTGTGAAGGTTGTTTTTGGTATGACCCAATAGAATTCAGAATACATTTGAAGGAGAAATAATATGAATACTCATGTTTTTATTGTAAATGAGCAAACCTTTAAATATCATTTGGAATATATGTTTGCAGGTACTGGTGCAGGAGATAAGAAATCACCTTTTTTATATAATGCTTCAGTTAGTTTTAATGCAAATTCTGAACGAAACTTAGTTGGTATGATAGCAGATATTTCTCGAATACAAATTGGGGATAATATTATTTTTTATTTACAAGCAACAAGTGGAAAACAAGGACAATTCTTTGGAGTATTTACGGCAAAATCAAAAGCATTCTTCGACGAAAATGACTCTGATAATTATTTAAAAGCCGAACTTGGAAAAGGGTTATCATATCGTATACTTATTGAAGCCTCTGATTATGGTGTATACCGAAAAGGAATAACAGAACACGAATACTTAGATTCTTTAGAAAGCAAAAATCATCCATATGAGTTGTGCTGGAGTTTAATATATAGAAAGTTAAAAGGCAATCGTGGATGCACGATGATTACCGATTTTGAATTCAACGATTTATTAAAAAAATTAAAAAGTAAACGCAAGCGACTCTCTTTTACTGATAATTATACGTATGATTTTTCCTTAGGTGAAATCTCTGATAATACAAATATCCGAGTTTACAATGGTAAACAAAATTCACTTTCTATTGGAAATAGATTGCTATACAAAGCAAACAGAAATAATGCTTTTGAAACACATTTACAAGCGTATATTTTACAGAATATACGCTCGATTGGTTTACTTGACTACACCGAAAAAGAATTTTGGATAGGTAATGAAGTTTCTTGCGGAGTTGGCATGCAAAGAATAGATATATTGATAAAGCAAGAAATCAATGATAAAATCTGCTTTAAAGTAGTTGAATTAAAGGACGAACAGCCGACAGCCAATATTGTAGACTATCAGCTTAGCTGGTACACAAAATGGTTATTTGACTATATTATCCCCAATTATAGTGAAAAGACAGTAGAAATAACTCCGTGTATTGTTGCTGCCAAAACAAATAACAAAGGATTGCTAAAACATATCACAGAAAAAGAATTTAGAAGTCCATATTCATATTCATCAGTAAATAGCACTGAATACTATGCTTTTAATATCAGCGAAGATAGAATTGATATTAACAAAATTTTATAATTCAAAAAGGTAAAGTGATGTTTTCTCACTTTACCTTTTTGAATATGAAAATATATTCGTGCTTGAATATGTAGAAATCGCTGGCTAAGGCACGATATCGCCAAATGCCTTGTTTATTTGATTTACCTTTTGTTTCACCAAAGTTTTTAACTAAAATAGCTTTCAAAAGCAAGTCTTTTTCCATCATCAAATTCATGCAGTAGAACCCAAGGGGAATTACCTGACTGTTGGCGTATTTATCGCCAATAACAA
>JAUMXZ010000101.1 GCA_030528905.1 Clostridia bacterium
TTATAAAAATGGGTATTATAGAAAGTAAAAATGATGTATTGGATTCTCACAAAGAGAGCGTAAAAAAAGCTTATCCTGCTTATTTTGATACATATTATGATATTGATAAGCTTATAAGATATATAGACAATACAGAGAATCTTTACTGCATAGGTCGAAATGGTCAGCATAGGTATAATAATATGGACCATTCAATGATAACGGCTTTTGAAGCGGTAAAGAATATAAAAAATAATTTAAAAGATAAAACAAATATATGGAATGTAAATACAGAAGAAGAATATCACGAATCGAAATAAAGTTTAGCTCAGAGCAGAATAAAATTGCTCTGAGCTTTTTGTTTTGATAACAAAAACTTCAGTCTGTACATATTATATTAAATTATAAAAAATCAAGAGCAGAGTATTTTGCATAATATAAAAGTGAGAGGGGTGATATAATTGGATAAACCGATAATTATGCTCAGTTCGTTGACAATAGCGATGAAAAGTAAAGATATATTATCATATAACAATATAATATCATATGTAAAAAGGACACCGAATAGCGACAAAAACACAGGTTGTGGATACGGACTTTATATACCGAAAAATTTAGAAAAGGCAATAAAGCTGTTAAAGGAAAGGAATATTAAGATAATAAAGGTGATAGGAGATGAAAAAGATCGTGATATATCTTGATAATGCAGCAACGACATTTCCAAAGCCGGAGCCTGTAAGACAATCGGTAAATACAGCGCTTAGAAATTTTGGAGCAAATCCTGGGCGAAGCGGCTATAAAATGTCGGTAAAGACATCTGAAGAAATATATAAGTGCCGAAAAGTATTGCAGAGATTTTTCAATGTAGAAGAGCCTGAGAATATAATTTTCACATCAGGCTGTACACAGGCAGTGAATATGGTTTTAAAGGGTTTCTTGAAAAAAGATGACCATGTAGTAATATCAGAGCTTGAACACAACTGTGTATTAAGACCGCTTAACAGATTAAGTAAAACAATGGGAATCAGTTACACAAAAGCAAAGGTGTACCAGCAGGACAATGATAAGACATTAGATAGTTTCAGAAAGAGCATAAACGAAAGAACAAGACTAATTGTTTGCACACACGCATCAAATGTGTGGGGAATAAGGCTGCCAATAGAAAGAATATGTGCATTAGCGCACGAATATGGAATACTTGTATTAGTAGATGCAGCCCAGTCAGCAGGAGTATTACCAATAGATATAAAAGACAGCAAGATAGATTTTCTGTGCTTGGCAGGTCATAAAGGTCTTTACGGCCCTATGGGCATAGGGGTTTTGATAACAGATAAAAGTGATCTGATAGATCCGCTCATAGAGGGAGGAACCGGAACAAATTCTATCTCACAGGAACAGCCCGGCTTTTCACCGGATAAATTTGAAAGCGGAACGCCTAATGTTTCCGGAATAATAGGGTTAAGAACCGGAGTAGAGTATGTAGAAAAAAGAGGTATCAAGAGAATATTTAACTATGAGATGAATTTAATAGAGTATCTTTACAAAGAACTATGTAAAATAGATAGAGTGAAGCTGTACACAGGCTTTGACAAAGAGCATTATGCACCTGTTTTGTCGTTTAACATAGATGGTATGCACAGTGAAGAAGCCGCAGCAATATTAGGAAAGAAAAATATTGCTTTAAGAGGCGGTTTACATTGTGCGCCGTTAGCACACATAGCCTATGATACAGTACAAACAGGAGCTATCAGAGCATCTGTATGTATGTTTAACAAGATAAGTGATATAATTTTTCTTGTGAAAGGAATAAAGAGTATAGTGTTAAATGGGAAAAATAAAGTTAAAATATAAAACAAGTGAGCATTGTTGCAATTATTGATAAAATTTGATAGAATCAACAATATAATAATAAATGAGGAGACTTTGCAAAAATATGAGAGATAAAAGAGAGTATCAGCCGGATAGTTATTTGTTATATGAAAACAGATTTTATCAAATCAGGATACGAGTGGAACTTAAAGAGGAAATAGATTCAGATATATTAGCATCAGCAGTAAACAGAGCAATAAAGAGATACCCATATTTTTCAGTAAAGGTAAAGTTAGAAAATGGGGAATATATTCTTGAAAAAAATGAAAGACCAGTATGCGTTAGTAAAACAACTGACGGGGTGCCTGCACTAGGGTCAGATCGGGTTAATAATCATTTGGTGTCTGTGGACTACTTGGATAGATATATATATTTTAATATGAGTCACGCTCTTGCAGGAGCATGTGGGATAAACGAGTGGGTTAAAACGAATATATACGAGTATGTGTCAGAAAAGTATAATATTTTCCCAGATACGACAGGAATTATAATGGTAGGAACTCCTTTGACTGATGGAGAAACGGCATATCCTGATTATGAAAAATTACCTGATTTAAAGCCATACGGAGCATATAAAAAAGGTTCGGGGTATACTCCGGAAGATGATTATATAGAAGCGTTAAGGAATGGAATATGTGATATATGTTATTGCATAGAAATAGATCAAAAAGATCTGATGACATATGTAAAAACTAAAGATGCTACACCGGCAGTAATTTTATCTGTTTTAATGTATAAAGCGTTGACAAATGTATTTCCGGATAAAGATGAACCTATTGTATGTGGAATTGTTCAGAATATGAGAGATCAGCTTGGATGTAAAAACAGCTATCACGATATGACAAGAATAGTAAATATAAGGTATACACCTAATATGGCAGATTTTCCGATAGATAGATTGGGGACGATAACAAGAGGAATGTTGATGCTGCAATCACAGCCTGAAAATTCGATATATGATATGAGGAAACTGATAGAATGGCATAGTGAAATTGACAAGCAAAAAACGCTTAGGAGTAAAAGGATATTATGTGCCCAAAATGATAAACATACGGATTATTTTTTGGGGGATATAGATACAGATAGTAACAATGCTAAAGTATATATTCCATATATAAAGTCTATATATCCATGTGCAGCAAATGATAAGCATAATAATCGTGTAAAAGCAAGT
>JAUMXZ010000006.1 GCA_030528905.1 Clostridia bacterium
TAAAGCTACTAAGGATGATGAATAAAAAATTTTTTATGCCAATATTTTTGAAAAATAAATACTGAGTTTAGATTTATCAAAATATGTAAAAATTTATATTTTTGGCATAGTGTTTTATTTCGTATTACAATTAAGATTGGAGGAGAATATATTATGTCAGAACAAGTAGAGAAAAAGGACGAAGGGGTGACATTTTCAAGTAACCCGTATAATGTAGCAGTAAATGTAGTGATAGATGGTAAGAGTATCACAAATACGAAAGAACTCGAAAAAAAAGCTGAAAAGAAAGACAAAGAAGAAGAACTCAGCGTCGATATAGCTAACAATTTAAAAGACGAGGGAAAGAAAAAGAAACTAATTAGCTATATTACTGCAGACCTCGCAAAGAAAGAAAAGGCTAAAGATGATGCTAAGGAAAAGAAAGCTGAGGATATGCTGAAAGCATATGAAGAACAGGAAAAGCAAAAGAATAAAGAGGAAGGAAAAAAGAAATATGGAGGTTTAACAACTCTTTATTTGGGTCTTATAGATAAAACAAAAGGAACAGCATTAATAGAAGCTAAAGAGGCAAATGCAAAAAAACTTGCAGAGCTAAGTAACAAAGAGTACAAAAGCAGTATAAATCCTCTTGAAGAAAAAGCTAATGAGCACGAAACTTTAGTGCAGGCGTATAACAGTCAGAAAGGCAATATAAAGAGTGCCTTGGATTCTCTTGCTAAAAAAGGTATTAAATGGAACAATATCTTTGGCGATCAAAGTTTGGTGGGTAAAAAAGACCTTGCTTTTGCCGATCAGAAGAGTTTCTTACAAAGATATGCCGGTTTTAAACCGAAACAAAAGGAAGTTAGTTCTGATGCTATTATGGACAATTTGATCCAGGTGAAAATGTTAGCAGACCATATGGGTATGTTCAGAATGTCAGGCACTATGCTTGATGCTATGGACAAAGTTTCCAATGGTTTTGATAAGGATAAGAAGCCGGTAAACAATATGGAGAAAGCGCTCTCAGATGTAGGCATAACTGCCACACTTAATATAGATGGTGAAGTTAGTAATACCGACTTAAAAACATATTTGGAAGCTATGGAAAAGGCCAGTGCAGCTGCCAAAGATTTAGAGGAACCCCAGGCAGCTAGTATGATAATATTATGTGCGGCTTATAAATTAGCCAAGTATAGAGAAAAACTCACAAGTAAGCAATATACAAACGAATTATCAACCTATTCATCGGCTGACTTTTATAAAACAGGAGTCTCAAGTATGGATGCTATCTATTCTGGGATAGCAAAAACAGAAAAATCTAGGAAAAAAGCCTTTGAAAAACGTAAAACGAAAGAGGACGAAGACAAGGAAGCTTTAACAGGGAAAAGTCAAGAACTTAAAGAAGCGGAAAAGCAGCTTGCAAAAAAACAAGAGGAAAAATCAACATTCTATGAATTAATGCAGACACAGACTGATATGAAAGAACTTGCTGGTATTGTGAAAAAATACAAGAAGGACAAAGGTATAAAACCAGAGAGTTCAATACCCGAACCGACTGATAAAAAGGCTGATACAGACCATGCAATAGCTTGGCGAGCACAACGAAAGATATATACATATGGACAATATTTTAAGAGTTACCTAAATGATAAAACTGTCGACAAGAAGAAAAAGAAAGACAACATATCATTTCAAGAGTATGTAAATACTATGGGTACGAATCTTATTGAAGAAGTTTATGCAAAGGAAACGGCCGTTGCTAATCTCAAAAATGAAATTGCCGGTATAGACGCTCGTAGGAATCAATATTTCGACGAAATGCATGATCAAGGCAACAAAATAACCCAAGCTGAAAAGCTTTTGACAAAATATGCTAACTTTTCCAATAAAATGGTTACTGAAGGTGTAGGTATGAAGTTGCAGGATTTGGATGAGGCATCGTCAAACTATATATTAGATGACAACTTCTTATATTATTTTGACCTGCTGCCAAAGATGAAAAAGATTCTTTCAGAGGGTACACCTACAGCCTATCTTATAGAGTCCAAAAAAAGTGATATTTTACAAGATATTTCGTCAACTGAGTTTGATAAAAAATTAGAACAAGATTCAACAGTAAAAGCATATTTAAAGAAATTTTCTGTAAATAATATTTCTTTGACTGATATGAGCGAGGTTCTTGGAATTGAAAATAAAGATGATCCTAAATCCAAAAAGGAGAAAGAAAAAAAAGTTAAAAGCAGAAGAAAACGCGAACAAGATATAAAGAAAGAATCAGCATCGTTTAAAAATTATTTCACTACAGATAATTTAGCCTATAATGTTTTTTCAGAAACTGAAAAAACTGCAAAAACGGTGGCTGATAACGCTATTGATTTGGATACAAACGAAAAAACTAAAGAAACCGATACTGAAATAGAGAAAAAAATAGAACTGGATAAGTATAAAGCCGCAAAAGCATTAGCATCTGCCCGTCAGGCAGAAATGGCCTCCGCTCAAGCTGAACTTGAAAAGAGATTGTTGGATGCAATGGGTGATGCAAAAGTAAACAAGAATATTCAACAAGAGTTACTGAAACTTTTCAAAAAAGGGAAATCAGATTCCAAGGATATATTTAAAAATGGTGAACCAGTTGTAGCTAAATGGTCAGAAATAAAGAAAGCAACAGATAAGGAAGGTAATTTAATATACGATGAATATGGCAATTATAAAGTAAAAGAAGTGCAAGATAGTAAAAAATTTGAAGCATCGGACTATGAAAAACTATGTGAAAACGAAGCATTTAAGGGTGTTTTTGACCAGTATATGACTGTTACGAACAATATACTTGCTGAGAAAAAAAAGAATGAAGAGGCAGATAAAGCATATAATGATATTCTTATAAACGAGTATAACTGTGATATGCAAGATATGGACTTCAAAACAAATAAAGCTTTTGAAAAAGCTTTAGTAGAAAAACGCGCTAAAGCTAATAAGGATACCCTTAAAAATACTCAAGATACTTTACCGATTCTTATTGATGCTACTAAACACACAACCAATACCGTAGAACATATCCGAAGAGGTAGCCTAATAAAAGAATCCAAAAAAAATCTCCAAAAACTTTCAGCACAAACTTCACATTTCGATAAACAGTTTTTCAATTTGGCATTAATCTATAAAGATCAGCTTGCTACCAATTTTTCGAATGATAGTAATTTTGACGATATAAAAAATATTAGTTTAGCTGATGCGTCAAATGAGACCGTACGATCTAAAGCAATTAAAGCGTTAGAAAAGTTAGTTGAAAAACAGGGCTGTCCGGCTGATCTTGTAAAATCATATAGAAATCTTAAAGCTATTAGTGATCAGAATAAAAATTCTGCAGCATTAGCAGCCAAAAAGGATTCTCAGACAATGAAGCTTCTTGATGCGCAAATATCGCGTGCAAGTTGTTCGACTGTAAAATCTATTGTTGATATTGTTGGTGATATGAGTACGATTGCAGGAAATACATCTAATATGATTACCAGTATATTATCTGCTGATTTTTATAAATCTAAATCCGGAAGTTACTCTGCAGATATTGATGCTTCTTTGAAGTTATCATTGCAAAACAATAAGCATTATAAAAACAGTCAACTTGCTACCACTGTAATAAGTAGTTTTATTATGCCGTTAGCTAAGTTAGGTTCAGCTATAGCAAGTGCATTTGATAAGAAGAGTGCTATGGCTGTTGAGAAAAAAACTCTGTCTACGCTGCTTGATAGACAAATTGCGTTAGATTCTCTTCCAAAGACTGCACCGAATACAGATGAACTTATGAATGCAGTAAAAACAGGAAGAGACCTAAATAAATCTTTGGGTAAAGAGGGTCAAAGTTTATATCTTCCTGCATTTGGAGGCTCTGATATAGATCAGGCAGGAAAATCAGCATATGTTTTGCAAGCATTGAGACACTATGCTACTTTCAGTGAAATGGGTGGAAGTGTCCCGTCAGTAATACAAGCCTGCGAAGGAAAGGAATCTGACAAGGACGATGCGAAAAAGATAGCACTTTTGCGAGCATTAGCTTGTTATCGTGCATAGTCCCATATAAAACTGTATATTTTACTTAAATTTAATTGTGATAATAAAAAACCCTGTATCAAAAACTTGATACAGGGTTTTAATTTACTTAAAAAGATTATTAGCTGAGCATATCGCTCATATTATACATTCCCGGTTTTTTACCGTTGAGATAAACAGCAGCACTAACCGCGCCGACAGCAAAAACCTCTTTAGATTGAGCTCTATGAGTGATAGAAAAAGTTTCATCACGGCCGGCAAACAAAACTTCGTGTTCACCAACAATAGTTCCGCCTCGAACAGCGTGGATACCGATTTCATTTTTATCGCGTCTTTTTCTGACGGAATGGCGGTCATAGATATATTTCATATCCTCATCACAAACAGAAGAAACCGCATCAGCAATCATAAAGGCGGTACCGCTGGGGGCATCTATTTTCAGATTATGGTGTCGCTCTATTATTTCGACATCAAAGCTATCACCGAACACTAATCTTGCCTTTTTAGAAAGTTCGATTAGAAGGTTGATACCTAAAGACATATTACCGGAGTAAAAGATAGGTATAACTTGGGAAGCTTTTTTGATACTTTCGACTTCCTGTTTGGAATATCCGGTAGTACAGATAACCAAAGCGACTTTATTTTTACAAGCGAAGTCGAGCAAATCAGGCAGGAGAGAAGGGTGAGAGAAATCAATAATAACATCGACATCGCAGTCAATTTCGGAAGGAGAGTTAAAAAGCTTGATAGGCAGGCTATCATTTGGGGTTATATCAAGTCCTCCAACAGCCTTGCAATCATTTCGATTACAAACGCAGCTATAAACTATATTACCCATTTTACCGTTTATTCCGCTTACAATAATATTAGTCATAAATTTTAGGCAAAAGCCTTATTCCTCCTTTAGAGTTATTTTACAAGGTTATATTTTTTCATACAGTTTACTAATTTTTCTTTATTAGCGTCTGACATATCACAAAGAGGCATTCTGCACTCACCGCAGTCAAAGCCCATAAGATTAAGAGCTTCTTTAACAGGGATAGGATTAACATCAATAAAGAGAGTGTTCATAAGTTCGAGATATTTAAGTTGCAGCTCAGAAGCTTTTTTGAAGTCGCCTTGTAGAGCAGCAGCAGTAATATCGTGCATTTCCTGAGGCATAACATTAGCAAAAACAGAGATAACACCTTTTCCGCCCAAAGACATTATAGGGACAGTTTGGTCATCATTTCCGGAATATACATCTATATCATTGCCGCAAGCAGCTAAAGTTTCAGCAACAGAGCTAATGCTGCCGTTAGCTTCTTTTATAGCGCAGATATTTTTATGTTTAGCAAGTTCTTTATAAGTATCGACCTGGAAACCGCAGCCGGTTCTTGAAGGGACATTATATAAAATGATAGGCAAATTAACGCTATCAGCAATAGTCAGATAATGTTTAATAAGGCCTTTTTGTGAAGCCTTATTGTAATAAGGGGTAACGATGAGAAGAGCATCAGCGCCGAGTTGTTCAGCAGCTTTTGAAAGCTCGACAGCATAAGCAGTATCATTACTACCTGTACCGGCAATAACAGGAACGCGTTTATTAACCTTATCGACAGCATATTTAATGACATCACAATGTTCCTCGTGGCTCATAGTAGCAGATTCGCCGGTTGTACCGCAAGCGATAATAGCATCGGTATTATTTTGGATTTGGAATTCAATAAGTTTGCCGAACTCCTCATAATTTATACTACCGTCTTTATTCATAGGAGTAACTATAGCGACTCCGGAACCGGTAAAGATTGTATTTTTCATAAGATAACCTCCTTGATGATTAAAAGTATAATTATTTTTTATCTATATATCCTTGCTTACAAAGCAGTTCAGCCATAAGTACAGCGCCGCCTGCAGCACCTCTTAAAGTGTTATGGGACATACAAACGAATTTAATATCGTATTGAGAGTCTTTTCTGAGTCTGCCGACAGAGACAGCCATACCATTTTCTAAATTTCGCTCAGATTTTATTTGAGGGCGATCATCTTCGGTAAAGTAGTGCAAGAACTGTTTTGGAGCAGAAGGGAGATTTAATTTTTGAGCTTCGCCCTGATAAGATTCTAATTCATCAATAAGTGTTTGTATATCCGGGCAAGAGTCCTTAAATGAAACGAAGACAGCAGCGGTATGGCCATCGCTGACAGGGACTCTGATACATTGAGAAGTGATGCCAGGGGTATTAGTAAGCTGAATTTTACCGTCTTTGACAGCACCCCAAATCTTCATAGGTTCGCGCTCAGATTTTTCTTCTTCGCCGCCGATATAAGGGATAATATTATCGACCATATCAGGCCAGGTTTCAAAAGTTTTACCTGCGCCGGAAATAGCCTGATAAGTACAGGCAAGGACTTTAGAAACGCCGAATTTCATAAAGGCATTAACAGCAGGTACATAGCTTTGCAAAGAGCAGTTAGATTTAACAGCAATGAAACCTCTTTTTGTGCCGAGTCTTTTTTTCTGAAAAGGAATAATTTGTGAATGGTCAGCGTTTATTTCAGGGATAATCATAGGGACATCATCAGTAAAGCGATTAGCGCTGTTATTAGACATAACAGGACATTCAGCTTTAGCATAAGCTTCCTCTAATTTTTTGACTTCATCCTTAGGCATATTAACAGCACAGAAGACGAAATCCACCTGATCGGAAATTTCCTGGATATCTTCAGAAGCATCCATAATAATCATATTTTTCACAATATCGGGCATAGGTTCTTTCATAGCCCATTTTGAGCCTACAACTTCAAGATAAGGTTTACCGGCGGAGCGACTGCTTGCAGCAAGAACTTTTATATTAAACCAAGGATGGTTAGCGAGCAAAGTGATAAATCTTTGTCCGACCATACCGGTTGCACCGATAATACCAACATTATATTTTCTCATTTTAAATTCACCTACTTAAAAATAAACTAAAAAAATCCTTTTAAAATCATAGCATTTTTATGTATATCTTGTCAAATATATATCAAAAATTTCGTGGTAAATACTAAAAATATTTATTGACCGAATTATAAAAATCGTGTTATGATAAGAAAAAAAACAGATACAGAGGTTGATAGTATGAAAGTTTTATCTTATGGAGAAATTTTATGGGATGTATATCCGGAGAAAGTGTTAATAGGGGGCGCAATATTTAATTGTGCGGCTCATTTGTCAAGGCTTGGAGCCAAGTCGTACTTGATGTCATCAATAGGAGATGACAGCTTAGGTGTTCAGACATACGCATATTTAGAGAAATATGGAATCAAGACTGACTATATCACCAAATCGAGTAAAAGGTCAGGGCAGTGTAAAGTATCGTTTGATGAAAACCAGGTACCGGCATATGATATTTTAGCGGATACAGCACTTGATGATATAAGAGCTGATATTGATAAAGAGCAGAGTTTTGATGCTATATGTTTTGGGTCTTTAGCGCAAAGAGGCGAGAAAAATCTAAATAAGTTAAAGGGTCTTTTAGATAGCGTGGCTTTTTCTGAGAAGTTCTGTGACATAAACATAAGAAAGCCGTTTTACTCTGATGATGTAATAGGTTTTTGCTTAGAGAATGCTACAGTTATGAAGATAAGCAGAGAAGAGATGCCGGTAATAAAAAGAGCTGTTAAAGCAGATGAGAGTTTAGATCACATAGAGTTTTCAAAATATTTATCAAATAGATTCAAAAATCTTAAAGTGATAATAATAACGCTTGCTAAAGGGTTTATAATATCGACAATAAAACAGATATTTGATTGCAAGGAGAAAAAAGAACATTTTAAAGCGGCGCTTAAAGTAAAGACAGTATCAAGTGTCGGAGCGGGAGATAGTTTTAGTGCAGCATTTTTATATAATTATTTGAAGAATGAGCCGATTGATAAATGTCTTGAGGAAGCGGTAAAATTGAGTGCTTTTGTAGTTACAAGAGTGGAAACGGTACCGGAGTATTAAGGGTTGGAGATTAGCTTTTCAAATTCGGTTTCAGAAATAATGGTAACATTTAGTTTTTGAGCTTTCAAAAGCTTACTGCCGGAATTTTCACCGGCTAAAAGATAGTCGGTCTTTTTTGAAACAGAGCCTGAAACTTTACCGCCGAGAGATTCAATTATATCTGATGCTTGTTTTCGCTTATATTTTAAAAGAGTGCCGGTCAGAACGAATGTCTTACCACTAAGAATTCCAATGGAGTTTTTAGTGGTATTTTTATTGCCCATATTGACACCGAGTTCTTTTAATTTGTTTATAGTATTGATATTTTCAGGAAGTGAGAAATAGTTAATAATATTTTGGGCCATAACCTGGCCAAAGCCGTCTATGGCTAAAAATTTATCAATATCAGCATTTATAAGGTTATCAATATTTTCAAATGTATCAGCAAGTATTTTAGAAGCTTTAAGGCCTATGTTTCTCATACCCAGTCCAAAGATAAGCCTATAGAAAGGGTTGCTTTTTGACTTTTCTATAGCAGTGATGACATTATCAGCAGATTTTTCGCCCATACGATCAAGTTGAGCGATATCATTTTTTTTAAGAAGGTATAAATCCACACAGGAACGGACTAAATTTTTATTAACAAGTTCAGAAAGTAAAGCCTGGCCCAAACTTTTTATATTCATAGCATCGACGCTGACAAAGTGGATAAGGTTTCTTAACAGTTGGGCAGGGCACTTAGGATTTATACATCTATAGGCCGCTTCATCCTCATTTTTAACAATAGGTTCATTACAAGAGGGGCAAACCAAGGGCATAACAAATTTTTTAGAATGTGGGTTATGAGCTTTAACAGCAACTACCTCAGGAATAATCTCGCCGGCTTTTCGTAAGATTACGGTATCACCGATTTGAATATCTTTATCTATGATAAATTTCTCATTATGGAGGACAGCACGGCTAACAGTAGTGCCGGCAAGCTTCAGAGGTTTAAAAATGCCGGTAGGAGTAAGCACACCTGTTCTGCCGACATTTATTTGAATATCAATAAGTTCGGTTTCTTTTTCCTCCGGCGGATATTTATAAGCTTCGGCCCATTTGGGGAATTTTGAAGTTCTGCCTATTTTTTCTCTATCGTAGAAACTTTCAAGTTTTACAACAGCGCCGTCAATAGGGAAGTCAAAAGATTCTCTTTTTTCGCCGATTTTTGCTATATAATCAATTACAGCATCTATATTATCATAGGTGGAAAAAGCTTTAGTAGTAACAAAGCCGATGGAATCAAGATATTTTATAGCCTGTGTATGAGAGTTAAAAGTTTTATCTTTACAGTATTCTATACTAAAGGCAATGAAGTCTAAATCACGTTCTTTAGTAATACGGCTATCTTTTTGTCTTAGTGAGCCTGCAGCAGCATTTCTTGGATTTTTAAAAGCTTTCTCACCTTTAAGTTCCTGGTTTTTAAGAAGGTTTAAGAAACTTTTTTCAGACATATAAACTTCGCCGCGGACCTCCAAGATTTTTATATGGTCTTTAAGTTTTAGCGGAACAGATTTAATCATTTTAACATTATCCGTTATATCTTCACCGACTAAGCCATCGCCGCGTGTAGAAGCTCTGACTAAAACAGAGTTTTTATATTCCAATAGAACAGAAAGACCATCAACCTTAGGTTCAACCACATATAAAGGATTATCTGCAGCAGATCTGACTTTTTTATCGAAGTCTTTTAACTCATCAAAAGAGAAAGAATCATGAAGGCTATCCATTATATTGCGATGAGTAACGGGTTTAAATTTATCGCTGGCACTGCCACCGACTTTATTAGTAGGAGAGGAATCGGATTTTAATTCAGGAAAAATAGTTTCAAGTGTTTCAAGTTCTCTTATAAGCATATCATAATCATAATCGCTTATAGAGGGGTTATCTTCATCGTAGTATTTTTTATTATGGTATTCAATTTCCTGTATAAGAATTTCAATTCTTTGTTTAGCTTTTAAACGATCCATAAGCAGAGCTCCTTAATATTTATTTTCAAAAGTATTATCGTCCAAATTGATAGAAGATAAACCCGGGTTATCTGAATTGACATAAACCTCAGGTACATCACCAACGATGACAGCATCAGCAACACTTATTTTGGAAGTTACCTCAGTATAGTTATTATATAATGGCAGCATAACAGCTATTTTGGAGGTAACCTCGAAATATAGGGAATAATTACTTTGGTTGATGCCGACAGAAACGAAGTCGCCGGAAATAGAATTAACAGAAGAAGAGAGAAAATCCAGGTTAAAATTGATATCAGGGCCAAAGCCAATAAACATAGGAAAGCCTAAAAGTGAGCCAAGAGGTATGGAAAAATGCAGATCATCACTATTTGCGATACGATCCTGAAGATTAAGGCTTATAGCGGATTTAAGGGTATTAACAAGTATGGTGTCGGTTTGCAAAGAGAGAACATTATTATCATCTGAGCGATTGATATGTATAATATCCTGATAAGATATGCCGGCGTTTGAAAGTTCATCGGTAATGGCAAGATTTATATTTTTATTTATAATATTGACAGCTTTATTTTGGGCAAATGAGGTAATGATAGGAGTAAAATAATTATTCAAAAAAATAAAAACTATTGTCACGATGAAAAGAGAAATAAAAAGCTTAACAGATAGTTTAAGTTTTTTATTTTTAAGTCTTAAATAGTTCAAAGAAAGGCCCCCTTTTTGACAGTATATTCAAAACAGAGGGTCTGTGACAATAATTTTTATATTAGTATATAAATAGATTAAAGTAGAGAAATGTTTGCCTTTTTACATTCAGCGACATCATCATCAGACCAAACAGAAGCCTGCACTTCACCGATATGGGCTTTTCTGAGAAAGAACATACACAGTCTTGATTGACCGATACCGCCGCCAATAGTATAGGGGAGCTGATTATTGTAGAGTTTTGACTGAAAATCAAGATTTAGTCTATCTTCGTTGTTAGTTTCTTTAAGCTGTTTTAGTAAAGTTTCAGAATCGACTCTTATACCCATAGAGGAGATTTCAAAAGCGATATCGAGCAGCGGATAATAAAGGAGGATATCGCCATTTAGGCTCCAGTCGTCATAATCAGGGGCTCTGTTATCGTGAGGCGAGCCGCAAGAGAGTTTAGAACCGATACCGATGATAAATACAGCGCCATATTTTTTGGTAATTTTGTATTCACGCTGTTTAGCATCGAGATCAGGATAGAGATCAAGCAGTTCCTGAGCGGTTATAAAAGTGATATTATCGGGCAGTATAGGTTTTATATAGGGGTAAGTTTGAGCTACAACCTTTTCGGTTTTAAGTAAAGCACGGTAAATTTTGCAAACGAAATCTTTTAATGTATCTATATTTCTATCTTGTTTTTTTATTATTGATTCCCAATCCCATTGATCGACATAAACAGAGTGGATATTATCGGTATCCTCATCTCTTCTGATAGCATTCATATCTGTATAAAGGCCTTCATTAAGAGAGAAATTATAGCGTTTTAAAGCCATACGCTTCCATTTAGCCAAAGAATGAACGATTTCATATTCTTTATAGGGTTGTTCTTTTATATCAAAAGAAACAGGTCTTTCGACACCATTCAGGTTATCATTAAGGCCGCTGTCTTTAGAAACGAACAAGGGAGCAGAAACTCTTTGCAGATTAAGAGTATTAGCAAGGGCCTGTTGGAAGAAATCTTTTATAGTTTTTATAGCTATCTCAGTTTGGCGTATATCGAGGACAGGATTATAATTTTGAGGGATAATAAAATTTTTCATAATAAGTAAACCTTCTTCAAACTAATATCTTTTCAAATAATGTCTTGTTTCCCATTCAGAAACAACATTTCGATAATCGCTCCATTCTTGTTCTTTATAGGATAAGTATTTTCTAAAAATATGTTCGCCAAGAGTTTTACAAATGAGGTTATCTTTTTTCATTTCTTTGAGAGCGGAATTAAGGCTTGACGGAATACTTTCAATACCCATAGCAAAGATCTCGTCGTGGCTTAGTTTATAGATATTTCCGTCGACGGACTTAGGGGGAACGAGGTTACGCTCAATACCATCGATACCGGCCATAAGGCAAAGGGCTAAAGCGAGATAAGGGTTAGCACAAGAATCGGGGCTTCTGAGTTCTATTCTGGTAGAGTTACCGCGGCTTGCAGGGACTCTGACAAGAGGGCTTCTGTTTTTAGCAGACCAGGCGATATAAACAGGAGCTTCATAGCCGGGCACAAGTCGTTTGTAAGAATTTACAAGAGGGTTAGTAATAGCGGTAATACCTTTGATATGGTCCATAATACCGGCAATAAAGTTATAAGCAATAGAGCTAAGGCCATTTTTATCATTTTCGTCATAGAATATATTTTGGCCTTCTCTGAACAAGGACATATTTATATGCATACCTGAGCCGGCGCATTTAAGAAGAGGTTTAGGCATAAAAGTTGCGTGAAGATTATGTTTATCAGCAATAGTTTTAACCGCTAATTTAAAGGTGACAATATTATCAGCAGCCTCTAAAGCCTCGCTGTATTTGAAGTCAATTTCGTGCTGGCCGGGTGCACATTCGTGGTGAGCAGCTTCTAATTCAAAGCCCATTTCTTCAAGATGCATACAAATATCTCTTCTGGCAATTTCGCCCTTATCGACAGGACCGAGTTCAAAATATCCGCCCTGGTCTATAGTTTTAGTAGTAGGTTCGCCATTTTTATCGGTTTCAAAGAGAAAAAATTCACATTCCGGGCCGACGTTGAAAGTAAGACCCATATTAGCAGCGTAGGCTAAAGCCTTTCTTAATATATATCGGGGATCGCCAACAAAGGGTTTACCTGATGTATCATATACATCGCAAATAAGTCTTGCGATAACAGCATTATCATCATTCCAAGGGTAGATTTGAAATGTATCCAAATCGGGGTATAGGTACATATCGGACTCTTCGATTCTTGCAAAGCCTTCAATAGAAGAGCCGTCGAACATACATTTATTATCAAGAGCTTTTTCAAGCTGAGTCATACTTATAGCGACATTTTTAACAGAGCCGAAAATATCGGTAAACTGAAGTCGAATGAATCTGACATTTTTTTCTTTACAAATATTGATAATATCAGCCTTTGTTTTATGTTTTTGGCCGAGCATATAACCAATCCTTTCGAGAGAATATATTTAAAGAGTAGTATTATTCATCAAGAGCTTTTTCCAGCACAGCGATTTTAACACAAAGGCAGAGCAGATCAGAAGCTTTAGAGATATCATCAACAGAAGAGAAAGTGGGAGCGATTCTCAGAGTAGAATCGTCAGGGTCAACACCATAAGGGTGAGTAGCGCCGGCAGGAGTCAAAATAAGTCCGGCATCAGAGCATAAGCTGACAGCTCTTTTGGCACAACCGTTTGGTAATTTCAAAGCGATGAAATATCCGCCTTTAGGGGAAGTCCAGGTGATATCATTTATATCTTTAAATTCCCGGTCAAAATAGTCTAATATGACATCGAATCTGGGTTTTATAATGCGGCCGTGTTTTTTCATATGAGCTTTTAAGGTATCTATATCTTTCAGGAATCTGATATGTCTTAACTGATTGAGTTTATCATATCCGATTGTCTGGTAGCAATATCTATTTTTAAAAGCATTGATATTATTATCAGAAGCGGCCATAGCAGCGATACCGGAACCGGGGAAAGTAATT
Source organism: Clostridia bacterium (assembly GCA_030528905.1). Lineage (GTDB taxonomy): Bacteria > Bacillota > Clostridia > Oscillospirales > Acutalibacteraceae > JAUMXZ01. The sequence goes on from JAUMXZ010000006.1 coordinate 13,682, forward strand.
TTAGAAGTAGAGCAAAAGATTATAGGCAAGTCTTGATTGCCGGTTTTTTCGCACTCAGTCATAATATTGAGTAAAGTATCCGGGGTATCAGAAATATCGTGCAGGCAATAAGCGTTATCCCAAAAGATTCTGAAGTCTTTAGCCTTTGGTTTAAGGTTTGCAAATCGTTTCACCACTTCGTCGCTATATGTAATACCGGAAGGGTTAGAATATTTAGGAACGCACCAAATACCTTTTATAAGTTCATCATTTTCGACAAGATTCTCTACCATATCCATATCAGGGCCGTTATCGTCCATAGGGACAGAGATCATTTCGATGTTAAAATATTCAGTTATAGAGAAATGTCTATCATAGCCGGGAACAGGGCATAAGAATTTAACATTTTGTCCGAACCAAGGTTTACAGCCGGAAATACCGTGAGTAACCAAATGAGAAACGGTATCGAACATCATATTAAGGCTTGAATTTCCGCCGACAAAAATATTACAAGGATTAACATCGAGCATATCAGCAAAAAGAGATTTAATAGAAGATATACCATCGAGTACACCATAATTTCTGCAATCAAAGCCTTCAGGTGTAGAAAAGTCTGAATCAGAGTTTAAAACATCAAGCATTTCATTTGAAAGATCGACCTGATCATATCCGGGTTTACCGCGAGACAGATCTAAGGTAATGGAATCAGACTTTTTTTGTTGATATATTTTATTTAGTTGTTCAAGTTCATTATATAAGTCAGCTTTAGATTTTAAATTAAAAGACATACACATCCTCCGATATTTTAAGAATAATATAGTAACACACTTTATGTATTATAACACAAAATAGTAAGCTTTTGCAATTATAATCTTATAAAAGAAGAATTATAATTGAATATGGCAAAAAAATTGACAAAATATGCAGTAAATTTTTAAATAGATATTGTTTTTATATGATAATTCTTATATAATTCTCAATGTATAAGCTAAATTTGAAAAGATGTTAGACTTTTAAAGATAAATTAAAAATATGTTGGCACAGGAGTTATATTTAACAACTGAATCTCTATATAAGAAGGAGAATACAAATGAATAGTGTATGTTGTATTATATTAGCAGCAGGGGCAGGAAAGAGAATGAAGTCAGAAAAACCGAAAGTCCTGTCTGAAGTTTTGTTTAAGCCTATGATAAAATGGGTAATAGATATGGTAAAGTCAGTTGGAATAGATGATATATGCGTGGTTTCGGGCTTTAAGAGAAATTTATTGGTAGATTATCTTGATAATGAGCAGATAAAATATAAAGAAGCGTTTCAAAAAGAACAAAAAGGCACAGCACACGCAGTAAATTCAGCAGCAGAGTTTTTAAACGACCACAAAGGCTATGATGTGATAGTTTTAAACGGTGATGCACCTTTGATTGATGAGGATACAGTAAAGAAAGCCTTGTATGTACATAGGAAATATTCTGCAAGTTCAACAGTAATCACTTCAAAAATAGATAATCCTTCAGGCTACGGAAGAATAATAAGAGATAAAGATACGGATAGATTCAAAGCTATTGTGGAACATAAGGATGCTACAACCGAGCAATTAAAAATAAATGAAGTTAACTCCGGTGCATATTGGTTTAAGGTAGACGATCTTATAGAAGCACTAAAAATGGTACAGAACAATAATTCACAGGGAGAGTACTATCTTACCGATACACTTGAGATACTGTTAAAGAATGGTCGTTCAGTTGAACCTTATTTAACAAGCAATCCTGATGTAATATTAGGTGCTAATAATGTGGCGCAGTTATCACAGTTAAATGAAATAGCAAGAAACAGAGTCATAGATAAATTGCTTGAATACGGTGTAAATATACCGTGTAAGGATGGAGTAGTTATATCTCCGGATGTGCAAATAGGTGAGAACTCAACAATTTTACCTTCAACGATAATAAAAGGTAAAACAATTGTAGGAAAAGCTTGTATTTTGGGTCCTAATTCTGTTATAATTAACAGTAGAGTTGGGTCCGATGTGTCATTGGAATGTGTATATTGTTCAAATTATACATTCCGAAGCGGAGAGGAAGTTTCTCCAATGTCAAAATATATAAGTTAAAACGAAAGGGATGGTAAGTATGAATTCTCACGGCAGAGATATTAAAATTTTCACGGCAAATTCTAATCCTATACTTGCTAGGGAGGTTGCGGATTATCTGAATTTACCTTTGGGTAAATGTGAAGCTACCACCTTTAGTGACGGCGAAATAAACATATCCATAGGCGAGTCAGTAAGAGGATATGATTGTTTCATAATTCAGCCTACTTGTGATCCGGTTAATAATAATCTTATGGAATTATTGATAATGATTGATGCGATGAAACGTGCTTCAGCAGCCAGAATCACAGCTGTTATCCCATATTTTGGCTACGCAAGACAAGACAGAAAATCACGCGCAAGAGATCCGATATCAGCAAAGCTCGTTGCAGATTTGTTATCTACAGCAGGAGCAAACCGCGTATTGGTAATGGATCTTCACGCACCGCAGATTCAGGGATTTTTTAATATACCGGTTGATCACCTTGTCGGAGCACCGCTTTTATCATCAGCAATAAAAGAGATGATGGGCGATAATAAGGATGACTATGTTGTAGCATCACCTGACTTAGGTTCTGTTACAAGAGCAAGAAAGTTTGCAGAAAAATTAGATTGTAAGATCGCAATCATAGACAAAAGAAGGCCTAAGGCAAATGTCTCTGAAGTTATGAATATTATCGGAGATGTAGAAGGCAAGAAGATAATTATGATAGATGATATGATAGATACGGCAGGAACATTATGTAATGCTGCTGAAGCTATTGTAAAAATCGGAGGAGCTTCTGAAGTTTATGCGGCTGCAACACACGGAGTTTTATCAGGACAAGCTATAGAGCGAATTCAGAACAGCCCGATAAAAGAGCTTTTACTTACAAATACAATTCCGTTGCCGGATGAGAAAAGACTTGATAAAATAAAAATATTGACTGTTGCACCTTTGTTTGCAGAAGCTATAGAGAGAATCTACGAAGATAAGCCGGTTTCTCCGATAGTCACATAAAAATAAATAAAGATAAAAAATAGGGTAAGGTTAAAATAAACCTTACCCTATATTTAAAATTGGTGGAGACGGAGAGGTTCGAACTCTTGACCTCAGCATTGCGAACGCTGCGCTCTCCCAACTGAGCTACGCCCCCATACAGTATATATGATAGCACTATATAAATTTCAGGTCAAGTAAAAACAAGACAAATTTTTATTGGAGGAAAAACAGTATTTGTTTGTTAGAAGAATAAATGAAGAAATTTTTTATAATAACATTTGGCTGCAAGGTAAATCAATATGAATCTGAGTATGTAAAAGAGATGCTGGAGGAGAAGAACTTTAAAAATGTTGATGATTATAAAGATGCGGATATTGTAATAGTAAACTCCTGCACAGTTACAGCACAGGGAGATTCAAAAGTATATAAGTTTTTAAGAAGAGTAAAAAGAGCGAATGAAGATTGCATAGTGGTATTATCAGGCTGTTTGCCACAGGCGTTTCCAAACGATATAGATTTAAGTAATGTCGATATAGTGACCGGTAACACAGAGTATAATAACATTAGCAAGATGATAGATGAATATATTAAGACAGGAGAAAAAATTGTTTCAATTACACCGCATAAAAAAGATGAGAAGTTTCAGAAAATGTGTATAAGAGAATTTTCCGAGCATACAAGAGCATTTGTGAAAATTCAGGATGGGTGTAATAATTTTTGTTCATATTGCATTATTCCATATTCAAGAGGCAGAATAAGATCTAAATCAATAAGCGATATAGAAAAAGAGTTAACCGATTTAGCACATAACGGCTATAAGGAGATAGTGCTGACAGGAATAAATCTTTCGTGTTTTGGGAAAGAAGAAAATAAAAGTTTAGTTGATGCGGTGAAGATAGCAAACAGTATAGATAAGATAAAAAGAATAAGGCTTGGTTCTTTAGAGCCGGAATTACTAACAGAAGCGGTCTTAAAAGAGCTCTCTGAGATAGAAAAGTTCTGTCCGCAGTTTCATATATCTTTACAAAGCGGCTGTGATAAGACACTAAAGAGAATGAACAGACATTATACTACGGCTGAATACAGAAAAATAGTAAAGGATATCAGGACTTACTTTGAAAATCCGGCAATAACTACTGATATTATGGTAGGCTTTGCAGGCGAGACAGAAGAAGATTTTAAAACAAGTTCAGATTTTGCAAATGAAATCAAATTTTCAAGGATTCACGTTTTTCCATATTCTAAAAGGCCGGGAACAATAGCGTGTAAATATGAAGATCAAGTTCCAAACGACACAAAAGTAAGAAGAGCTAAGATAATGACAGAACAGGCTAACAGGCTGCAAAAAGAATTTTTAATAAACCAGGTTGGGAAAAAAGCAAGATTATTGGTTGAAAGGAAAGCAAAAGAAAGCTCTGAATTTAGTGATACGAAAAAAGAGGTATATGAGGGATATAGTGAGAATTATACATTTATAAAAGTTGAATCCGATAAAGATATAGTAGGAGAAATTATAGATGTAAAAATTATATCGTCTGCTGATAGATATTGTATAGCAGAAATATTGTAAAACAAAAAACTCTACCATTATAACAGTGGTAGAGTTTTGCTATATCAAAACAAATATTAAATTAGATAGCAAAGTTTAATATCCGGCAGCAGCACCGTGTCCAGGGTCCGGCTGAACGAATTGGTCAGAGTCGCCAACATTATCAAAATTATTATCGTTTATAATAGCTTTTTGGTTTTTAATTATCTCAGATAGAGTTTTATCTTGATTTGTTGCAAAAATTTTAGACAGATTCTCTGTATTTGTATTTTGGGAGAGTTGATCTGAAAAATATTTTCTGCAGGCCTCCTTAGAATCATCATCTGCACAATCCCAATCTTCATAAGTCCACTCATCGAAATCTTTAATAGTCATACTGGCTACTTTATTTTCAGTATCAGAGGAAGAGTTTAAAACCTGACTTGAGGTTAAACTGGCAGAAGAATTGATTTTTGACTGTGTAGAAACATCAGAGTTACCTGATTTGTTAGAACAAGCAACGAGGATAGAAGAAGATAGAATTAAGAAAGCAAGAGATAAAAATAATACACTTTTTTTCATAAAGAACAACTCCAAACACTTACAGAATTTCAATATTGCCGGAATTTGGCACACAACATACATACATTTGACCGGGTATAAGTTCAAGTTCATTATCATCGGAATCATAAAATTTAAAGTTTGTCTGAGAAGATTCCCTTGACCATTTTATTGGAATAGACTTTCCGTTACAGGCATAAAAACCTTCACCTGAGCCGGAAAGATCTACTTGGTAAGAGCCATTGGAAGAAGTAGCATTAACATATAAGAGGAGAAGATTTTTTCTGCTTATTTTCGCACCGGAGTTTGCATCCTCGAGTTGAGCGGACTGGTGTGAGACAAAATAAGCCTGAGCAGCTTCGTCGTAGTTAAAGCTGGTAATATTAGCGTGGAAGAATTTGACATTTATAGTGTTAGAAGCTGTTCCGTTGAGGACCTGAGAATTTTCAGAAAATTTATTAGTGACAATTTGTTTATTATAAGTTTTTTCACAATTTGAGGACTCCACGCCTTGCTCTAAGAGTTGGCCGGAAGTTAAAACGCTATGTTCGTAACCTAAATTATACATTCTGTTTTGGTCTCTCCACATCATATCGTGGCTATATTCTAAATCGAAATTATCTATTATTTTATCACTGAGCATAGTCAAAGCAGAATCATCTGCACCTATGTGGATATGAATAGAATCCAAGCCGTTGGCAAGGTTAATAAAATGAGGTCTGGTACAACGGATATTACCGATAACGGGTAGATCATAAGGGTTTTTATAAACAGCCATCAATCTTGTAATCATACCTTCAACAGGACACTCATAAATAATATCAGCGCGGGAAAGACCGTATGATGGGTTAGTTTTTTCAAGATTATCAATCATAACAGAAACAGGTCTAAAAGAAAGATACTCCTCGCTGATACCAAGACCTGTAAGATCATTAACAGGAGGGGTCTTATATTGAGACTCATTATCAGATTTTTCTGATATATCTGAGGAAATCTGCACAATTATATTATTATCTTTTATATTTTGTACAATATCAGTACCGGTACTGAAAGAAAAGAGCATAAATATAACAGCAAGTAGAAATATAAAAACGACAATAAACTTAAACATCTTATCGAAACTTAAAAATTTCTTATTTGAGTTCATAAAGCAAACATCACATCATCTCTTATTATAATATATACAGAATATTATAATATTTATATTAAGCAAAATCAATAGAAAGAAAGTGGATATCAAAAAAAATTCATATAAAATTAATTATAGTCTAAAATATTTTCAACTTGTATATCCAAATTTTTACAATACTCTACCATATTTTTAGTACCGCCTTTTTTATTGTTAAAGCAGCATATAAGCAGTGAAGAGCGGTTAGCCATATATTCATTTCTTCTTTGATAACATTTAGGTGTATGATATTTTTGTAAAATAATTTTTTTATCACAGAAGCGGAGCATATTAAAATATCTTTTCTGCCAGGAGTCATTAAATTTTTCGTAATGATTTTTAAAGGGAACGACACAAACAAGCTGCAAATCGGGGTATAAAGTTTTCAAATTTAATACAGCTTCAGCAGCTAAAATATCAAAGCCATCACAGCAGCCGACTAAGAAAGTTTTATAGCCGTCGCTAATAGAGTTAATGATTATATTTTTCAGGGATAGAGATATTTTTGTTTCGTCCACATTAAGGGCCTGAAGTTTTGAATATCTTGGGCCGCTAAAGCAGGCAGTGGTTAAGCGTCTATTAAAGATTGGTTTATTTGAGGAATTTTTCAAGGAGAAAAAATCCATATAATTAAAAATATCTTTTAGCTTTAACATACAAAAAGGTCTCCATTATTAAAATATTCACCCCATTAAATGGGATGAATATTCTTTTCTTTATCTGAGCATTTAGAATTTATGCCATATTTTTTATTTTGTCTTTTCTTGAAGAAGTCGACAGCAACCTTAGGGAATTGTGCATAGGAGAGGACATCTTCCTCTTGCTCGATGTACTCAGCGACTTCTTTTCTGAGAGTTTCAAGCTCAGGTTTTAACAGGTCGGCAGGACGGCAGTTAACAACAGGAGCGTTTCCGATGATTTTCTTTCTGAACTCATCAGAGATAGGCATAGGTGTAGTACCATATTTACCGGCTACTAAGTCTTTGAACTCATTAGTACACATTTTATAACGCTCATTGAGTATAACATTATAAACAGCCTGGGTGCCAACAATTTGAGAAGTAGGAGTAACCAAAGGAGGATAGCCTGAATCTTCTCTTACTCGTGGGACCTCATTTAAAACATCCTGGAGTTTATCTTCTTTGCCGGCTTGTTTTAATTGAGATAACAGGTTAGAGAGCATACCGCCCGGAACCTGATAGATAAGAGCATTAGCATCAGTAGCAAGCATTTTAGGATCGATAAGACCGCTGGCGATATATTTTTGGCGTAAGGTCATAAAGTAATCTCTTATTTCGTTTAAGAGAATAAGGTCAAGACCTGTATCGAATTTAGTATCTTTAAGAGCTGCAACCATAGACTCAGTAGGTGCGTGAGAAGTACCTAAAGCCAACGGAGACATAGCAGTATCGATCATTGTAGCACCGGCCTCAATACCTTTTAACAAGCACATACTTGCAAGACCGGAAGTAGTATGGGTATGGATCTGAATAGGAATATTTACAGATTCTTTAATAGCTTTAACTAATTCATAGGTTTTATAAGGAGTTAAAAGAGCAGCCATATCCTTAATACAGATAGAATCAGCGCCACTATCCTCGATGCGTTTAGCATAATCAACATAATAATCGTTAGTAAAAACAGGGCCTGTTGTATAAGAGATAGCAACCTGAGCGATAGCTTTTTCGCTTTTAGCAGCTTTGATAGCGGTTTTTAAATTTTTAAGGTCATTAAGAGCATCAAAAATTCTGATAATATCAATACCGTTATCGACAGATTTTTTTACAAAATACTCAAGGACATCATCAGCATAATGGCGATATCCGAGCATATTTTGGCCTCTGAAGAGCATCTGAAGTTTAGTATTAGGGCATTTCTTTTTTATAGTTCTTAAACGATCCCAAGGGTCTTCGTTTAAGAATCTTAGGCAAGAGTCAAAAGTTGCGCCGCCCCAACATTCCAAAGAATAGAAACCTACCTTATCTAATTTTTCAAGTATAGGAAGCATATCTTCGATAGGCATTCTTGTAGCGAGCAAAGATTGGTGAGCATCTCTTAATACAGTTTCTGTAATAAGTATTTTGTTATTATTATTCACGATAAAAACCCCCACTAAATAAGCGTAAGCAGTTCTGTTCCTGAATCGACAGTATCGCCTTTAGAAATCATAATTTGACCGACAGTTGCATCGATTGGGGAAACTATTTCGTTTTCCATTTTCATAGCTTCGAGGATAAGAAGGTTATCGCCTTTTTTAACTTTTTGGCCGGGATTAACTTCGATAGTCATAATAGTGCCGGGCATTGGAGAAGCGATTACTTCTTTTACATCAGAGCTGCTTGGAGCAGGAGCAGCAGCAGCCGGAGCGGCCGGAGCAGCAGGGGCTGAAGCTACAGGAGCAGAAGTTGAAGAAGATTCTTCAACGGTAACATCATAAACTTGTCCATTTACAGTAATTTTTAAATTTTTCATATTTAACAACTCTCCATTTTAATAAATTTAAAGATTGATATTAGAATGTTTTTTAGGTAATTTTTGAATTCTCTTAGACTCAAGAACTTCAAGAAGTTTAGAGATTTCAGATCTGGTCTGAGAAGGCAGGATAACATTCTGAATAAGACCTAAGGAAGCCATATCGAAAGGGGTGGCTGAATTTTGAATATAATCTTTTATAAGTTTCTTTCTATCATCTATAGGGTTATCAGAATTTTTAAGTTTTTCGCTGTTGTAGAAAATAGCAGCAGCAGTTGGATTCATAGCAGAAACAGAAGAACTTACCCAGGCTAAAGTTATATCACTTGAAGCCTGCTGCATAGAAGTGGCAGCAAAAACAGAACCAAAAGCTTTACCGATGATAACAGAAAGCTTTGCAGTTGTAGCATCGCAGTAAGCGTTTGTAAGTTTAGCAGCATTAGCAAGAGAGGTAAACTCTTTAGAATTTGCAAAAGTGACAACAGGAATAGAGAAAGCGTCACAGAATCTGATAAATCTTGCAACCTTGCTGCAGGTATGAGAACACAACTCTTCTCCTTTAAAGATAACAGTACCAACACAAACGCCATTAAGTCTTGCAAAAGCTATTATAGCTGTCTTGCCAAAGTCATCCTGTAATGTTATGAAGCCATTATTATCAGCAAAAGACTTCAAGAACAAATTATAATCGACATTTGGATCTAAGTTATAAAGTTTATCAGAGATACTGTCAAATTCATTAACCTGTGGTTCTAAAGCGTTAAACAGAGGAGATTTATCTAAGTTATTAGAAGGTAAGAAATCGAAAAGATTTTTAAGAGAAGCTATAGCCTCATCTTCATCTTTAGAAAGAACGCTTACAGAACCTTCTTTAGCTGCAGAGAATATATCGGAATCAGAATCGCCGGTATTGATTGAGAAGTTTGAATTTTTAGCGGCAATTACAAAATCAGCATTAGCAGCTAAGAGAGCGTTTATACCCAAACAGGGGCCGAGTATCAAAGAGATTTGAGGAACGACGCCGGATAATTTATTAGAGAACGCCAAGAGATCGGAAAGACCTTTTAGCAATAAATTAGCATCATCAAGGCTTGCGCCTTTGCAATCATAGATACCTACAACGGGAACACCTGTAGTTTGAGCTATTGTATATATATTTAAAATTTTGTTGACCTGAGCTGTAGTAAAAGCTCCGCCATTTATTTTGTTATCCTGAGAGAATAAGCAAACTTTTCTGTTTCCTATTTTACCGATACCGGTAATTACACCTGTATAATCATCTTGAGATTTAGTCATTGAATTTATTTCAACAAAGGAATCGGGATCAACGATTTTATAAATTCTTTGTTTTGCACAACTATCCTCTCCAAAATTTTTCATAGACTGAAAAGAATCGAGTCTTTGTTTTATGCTCATTTTATTATAGCCTCCATATCATTTTGATAAAAATTGTTAAGAGAAAGACAATTAAGTAATCAATCCACACCATTTTACTACAAATTTCAATATTTTACAAGAGGAAAAGAAACTTTTTATAAGTTAGATAGCAATAAAAGTTAAAATTGATTAAATAATGCGGGTAAAATATTATTAAAATAGTGAATAAGTATATAAAATCAGAAAGAGTCCAAAAGATTTTTTACGATTTCATCTGTTTTCATACCTCTTGAGCCTTTAACAAGTATTACATCGTCATCGGATATGATACTTGACAAGAAAGAAAAAGCGTCAGTATTATTATTGAAATGTTTTACAGTTATATTTTCAGCATTTTGTTTAGTACAATCTGATATATATTTTGCTTCCGGGCCTATAGTGATAAGGACATTGACATCATTTCTTATGACATCGTAACCAAGGTCAAAATGAGTTTTAGAAGAAATATCACCAAGTTCAAGCATATCGGCAAGAACAGCGATTTTTCTTTTTTGTTTTGAAACTGATTTTAGAAGAGCCAGAGCAGTTTTCATAGAATCAGGTCCTGCGTTATATGAATCGTCTATTAGTTTTATATTTTTATCAAGAGTATATATTTTTTGACGCATATCAGGACTTTGATATTGGGCAAGACCGGTTTTGATATTTGAGATATCAAGGCCGAGATCAAGAGAAACACAGATAGCAGCTAAGGCATTTAAGACATTATGAACACCCGGCACATTCATTAAAATTTTTTGAGATTTATTGTTCTCAAGCTGCAGATCAAAAGTCATACTATTATCATTGGTTGAAATATTTTCAGCAAAGACATCAAACTCAGAATTAAAGCCAAAGCTTTTACATTTATGATCAAGAGAATTATTATATTCATTTAATATTTTATCTTCGCAGTTAAGATATATGTTGTTATTATCATCTATAAAATCTCTTATATGAATTTTTTCTTTAAATATATTTTCCTGAGTTTTAAGATTACCTATATGAGAAAGGCCGATATTAGTAATAACTGCGTGAGTAGGTCTGACAATATCAGAAAGTCGCTGCATCTCACCAAACATACTCATACCCATTTCGAGAATAGCTATTTGGTGCTCATCAGATATTTGCAGGATGCTCAAAGGCGCACCAATTTGGCTGTTAAAATTGCCGGGAGTCTTAAAAACATTTTTTTCAGAAGCTAAAGCAGAATATATTATTTCTTTTGTGCTTGTTTTTCCGACACTTCCGGTTACACCGATTATGGGAATATCAAGGGTTGATCTATAGGCTTTTGCAAGGTCCTGAAGAGCTTTTTTAGTGTCTTCCACTAAGATCCAGGATTTATGGTTATTACATAAGCTTTCATATTGAGTAAAACAAGCATAAGCGCCATTTGAAAGTGCATCGCAGATAAATTTATGCGCATCGGTATTTTCTCCGACAATGGGGACAAAAAGTGAGTTTTCCAATATATTATTGCTGTTGATACTGACACTTGTTATAATATCGTTTTCGTTACCACACAGAAGTTTTCCGTTAACAGCGTTTACAATTTGTGAAACAGTGAATTTCATAAGATATATTACTCCTTGTTATTTAGAATATTTTTAATAATTTCTCGCTCATCAAAGTGAAATTTAACTCCGTTTATTTCCTGATAATCCTCATGACCTTTTCCGGCAAGAACGATTATATCGTGTTTTTGAGCATTGTCAATAACATATTTAATAGCATCTTTTCTGTCAGGAATGGTTATACTTTTATTAAGATTATCTTTCATACCGATTTTAATATCATTGATTATATCAAAGACATTTTCAAATCTTGAATTATCAGCGGTTATGACGGATAAATCGGCAAGACGGCCGCAAACATCACCCATTTCATAGCGTCTGCTTTTAGCCCTGTTGCCGCCGGCACCAAATAAACATATAAGTCTGTTTGGATTATATTCACGAAGAGTCGACAAAATATTTTGCATACTAAGAGCATTGTGGGCATAGTCGATGAGCAAAGTGTAGTCACCAGGAGTTTTAACAATTTCAACGCGACCTTTAACAGTTACATTTTTAAGACCATTTTGCACTGAATCTTTATCAATATTAAAAAACGAACAGGCAGCTATTGCAGCTAAAGCGTTATAAACACTAAACCTTCCGGGTATAGATACATCAACATAATAATTAAGCGTAGAGATTAAATCAAAGCCCACACCTAAATAGCCCGGTTTATAAATAAGTTTTTCATTTACAACTCTAAAGTCAGCATTTTCACAAAAGCCATATGTTAAAGTTTTACAAGAAGAGTGTTTAAGCATATCCTTATAGGCCTCATCATCGCAATTTACAGCAGCATATTTACATTGTTTAAACAAAAGCGACTTACAATATTTATATTCTTCAAGAGTTTGATGTTCATTTTGGCCAATATGATCAAGAGCAAAATTTGTAAAAATGGCAACATCGAAAACAAAACCGCCGACTCTGTGCCATTTAAGCCCTAATGAAGACACTTCCATAATAACACAGTCGCAGCCTTCCTGAATCATTTTTCTCATATAGTATTGTACCTGATAAGATTCAGGAGTGGTATTATTGGTTTTATATATTTTATCTCCAATGACAACCCCCAAAGTGCCGATAAGGCCTACTTTACTACCGGATTGTTCCATTATAGATTTTATCATACAAGCGGTAGTAGTTTTACCTTTTGTGCCGGTTATGCCGATAGTTTTGAGTTCATTTGCAGGATTTTTGAAAAAATTTGCAGAAATCAAAGAAAGTGTATATCTGGTGTCATCAACAAGGATAACAGGCACATCAGTTATGTCAAGTTCCTTTTGAGAAACGATACAAACAGCACCGTCTTTAACAGCTTGTTTTGCAAATTTATGTCCATCTACATTACTGCCGCAAAGGCAGACGAAGATACAATTTTTGACAATTTTTCTGGAATCGTAAATAATATCGGATATTTCAATATTATTGAGGGAATCCTTAAAAGAATTTTCTACATAAAAATCAACATTATTAAAAATTTCATTAAACAGCATATCAACTTACTCCTTTATATTAGTAGTATATTTAGTCAGGGGAAAAATAATACCTGTACTAAATAAAAGCACCGGCATAAACCGATGCTTTATAATATATATTAAGTTTAGTAATTTGGTCCGGTTACTGCATCACTTGCATAAAGAGCGTTCAGAACAGCCTCTGTAGCAATGCCAGTTGCATTGAAATCGGAGAGGTATTGGAAATTCTTAACAGCTTCCTCTGTATACTCGTCAAATGTGCCGGTAGGATCCATATAAGCGTGTCCTAATTCTTTAAGTCTTGCCTGCATCTTTACGACTTCATCACCGGTATCGCCGAGTTTCAAAGTAGTTCCAGCAGGCACGGTGTGTGAACCTGACTGAGAAGAATCCTGAGTTGAAGAATCAGAATCGTGAGGATCCGGCATTTCGGAAACTAAATCAGGGGAAATAATACTTGCAACAAAGGTCATAGCCTCGATTAACATACTTCCGTGACACTCAACAAGTTCAGAAGACATCTCGATAACTCTTGAGTTATTAACCGCCCACAGATTTTTCTGGAAGAATCCGTCGTTCATAATTCTTTCCTTAGTAGGAGTGGGGCAGAAGATGAAAGCGGGGTTTTTAGCAGCAATTTCTCCCACAGGCATACGGTAGTTAGTATAATCGTTAGCAATATTAACACCGCCAGCGAGTTTAATAATCTCATTAAAGAGCATATCGCCCGAAGCAACAGTACCTTCAGCATCATACATATAGCAAACAGTATTTGAAGGAGAAGCGGTGATTAGCTTATTTATATTTTCAATAGTAATGAAAATGTCGTTAGATTTTTTATAAGCGGCTTCATAACCATCTTTAGCACCGCCGAATATAGCGCCAAGATTTGTGTAGATACTTTGAAGTTCGTCAAAATTCTTAGCAGGAGTAAAAGATAAAGACTTAATGCCGTTATCATTAAGGTCTGATATCTGTTTAGAAGAAAGAGGTTCTTCTGACAAGACAAAGTCAACGCCTAAAGAAACAAGAGCATCAATATTTATGTTAGAAGCGGTACCGACAGTAGGAAGGTCGTTTGTATAGGTGATGTTGCTTGTATCAGCACGAGCAACCAACAGGGAATCATATTTAAGAGCGTACAATATATCTGTTAAAGATTCAGAAAAACAAACCGCAGCCGTAGGAGCGGAATCGAATTTAACATCGAAAACGCTGACAGGGTAGTTAGAAGTAGAAGAAAGAGCATTTCCGTGTTCATCCTGGAGATTCTGGTTAATAGAACAGGCGCCAAAACAGGAAGCAAGAGTAATGCAAAGAACCAATACAATTGAGACAAACTTAAATTTTTTCAACATACAATCATCCCCCATATTATTAAATATATTTCAAATAGATATCGTTTAATTTTTTATTAACATCATTTATAACATTTATTTTTTCCTCACTTGGAAGAAGTCTGAAATAAGATATAAGTAATTTTTCTTCTTTGAGAAGCTGATTAGAAGAACGGATATCCATATCAAAAAACTCATCAGAGCTATCAGTAAGTTTTAGAATCTGGCGTTTCATTTCATCATCTTCAAGAAGTTCGTTATAAGTGGTATTAAAAATTCTGACAAGTTTAGCTAATGTATTCAAATCCGGGCAGGTTTTACCTGACTCGTAGTAGGAATAAGTAGATCTCTCAAGTCCTAAAGCTTTAGCAACATCAAGCTGAGTAAAGCCGCATTTTCTTCTAAATTTTTTAAGGTTATCTGATAACATAGAACACCTCCGGATTCAAGATAAGGAAGCGAAACTTTAAGTATCTGAGTTTATTATACACATAAAAGAATAATTTGTCAAAAAGAATATAAAAAATTATATATTTTTATCGATTAGAAAATAGTTTCAGATGAGCATTTTTTCGAGATCGAGTTTTAATTTTTTAATAATTCTTTTTTCAAGGCGGGAGATATAAGACTGAGAGATGCCCAATTTTTGAGCGACTTGTTTTTGAGTATGTTCTTTTTGGCCACAGATTCCGAAGCGTAAAATAATGATATCCTGTTCTCTTTTAGTTAATTTTGACAAAGATTTTATCAGGACATCTTTTTCTGCTTCTTTTTCGATATTGACATTTATAATATCATTATCGCTGCCTAAAATATCTGAGAGTAAAAGTTCATTACCTTCTCTGTCGACGTTCAGCGGTTCATCAATAGATATTTCGCTTTTAAGTTGAGAATTTTTTCGCAGGAACATAAGTATTTCGTTTTCGATACATCTTGAGGCATAGGTAGCCAGTTTTATATTTCTCTTGGGAGAAAAAGTATTAACAGCTTTTATAAGCCCGATAGTACCGATAGAGATTAAATCTTCTAAATTAAGGGTATAAGATTCAAATTTTTTTGCGATATAAACAACGAGTCGTAAATTATGTACAATTAAAGGATCTCTTGCAAAGTCGTCATCTTCAGAGATTTTAGAAATAATTTCTTTTTCCTCCTCGCTGCTAAGAGGAGCAGGCAAGAGTTCAGGACCGTTTATATAGTGGATATTGTTATATTTAGATTTAAGTTTAAGAATAGCGTTTAAGAGTTTATTTTTAAAATTTTTAAAATAAAATATAATGGTCATAATTTCTCCTACTTTCTATAATAGATCAGGGTTTATTAAGACATCGAAATTTCCGGAAATTTCATTATTGGGACATATAGCGATATAAGCTTCCTTTTTTATATTGTTTATTTGTATATAATCAGCCTTAAAGGCAAATAGAGTACCGGACTTAGAAATAGTATTAAATGGTATTACTCGAAGAGTGTTTAATAACACGCAGTTATTTTTATTATTTTTAATATTTTGAAAGAATAAAGATTCATTTTTTGTAAGCAGAGCAGATATTGTATCAAAGTTTGCAACAACAACAGGGATATTGGTAAACGGCTCGACAAGAGAGTTCCCGGTATCAAGCTTTGCAGTTAAATTGCAAACAGTTTTTTCTCTTGATACAGTAACCTTGTAGAAAAGAGAGGGTTTGTTTATTTTAGCTAAGATGAAAAAGATAAATTTAATCAGAAGATAACAGAAAACGGTGCTGAGAATCAGAATCAGAGGAGAGATATCAAAATAGAATGTACTGCCTGAAACAATTAGTCCGGGAACATTAAAAAAAGACCAGATGAGGAATAGAAAGCCGGAAAGGCAGAAGCTGATAAAATAAAGACAAACGACAGTTTTCAGGAATAAAAATTTGTCTTTAAATCCGTAAGCTGTTAATGCAATAAGACAAATAGTAGTTATTGTTATGAGTAAAGATAAAAGGTTATCAGCATCAAGAAGAATAGAAAGTGAAGATAAGCCGCCGATGATTGATGCGATAACGAGTCGTTTATTGGTTTTATGTAATCCGAGAAATTTTTTTTTAAGAATTAACACAACACACTCGATAAAATAATTAAATCATATCAAAACAACAATATATATTACCCCAATATAACACGACCTTTATAATATTAAGATTAAAGCTTTAAGACATCCATAAGATTTTTTACTTCTTGTCGAGTTTGATCAACATCAAGATAGTCATAGGAATAGAACATAAAGCCATCGCAATTATGAGATCTTCCGTACTCGACCTGTTGTTTTAAGATTGTATTGCTGTCTTGCCAAGTACCCATATCAGCATCAACAGAACCGGCCTTGTAAAGAGCAAGACCATAGTAGAGTTTAACATTTTCGTTAGTAACAATATTTTGCCACTGGTCAGCAGCCTGATAAAAAGGCAAAGCAGGATTATCAAGGCTTAGATAAAGCTGAGGGCACAGATAGTCTACATATCCGGTAGTACTGCCCCAGGTATAAACATCAGCACCCATTTTAAGATCGTTTTCAACATTACATTGAGGAGAGATGCCGAAGACAACTGAATTATCAACAGATTTTATAGCATTATAGCAAGCCATAACAAGGGAGTTTATGTTGTTTATTCTGAAAGAAAGAAGGTCAA
Source organism: Clostridia bacterium (assembly GCA_030528905.1). Taxonomy (GTDB): domain Bacteria; phylum Bacillota; class Clostridia; order Oscillospirales; family Acutalibacteraceae; genus JAUMXZ01. Next base: position 30,908 of record JAUMXZ010000006.1, read on the forward strand.
GAGCTACAGCATCGGAAGTCAGGTTATTTTTATAGTTATCGTAAGCGATTTTATCAAAGCTTTCATTTTCAGTAGGATAGAAATAGTCATCGAATTGTATGCCGTCGACATCGTAGTTTGTGACAATCTCTTTAATTCCCGATACAATAACCTGATGAACCTGAGGGTAAGCAGGGTTAAAATATAAGCCGCCGTCAAAATATGAAACATAGTCATCATTAAGATTATCAGAATCGTTTTTCCAGATATTATAGTAATTAGAATCTGAAAGGGCGAGTGAAGATGAGGGTGATTTTATTCTGAGAGGATTTATCCAGGCGTGAAATTGCATATTTTGGCTGTGAGTTTTTGAGACCATATAAGAAAGCGGATCAAAACCGGGGTCTGAACCTTGAGTTCCTGTTAATATATGAGACCACGGAAAAAATTCTGACGGGTAAAGTGAATCAGCAAAAGGTCTTATATGTACGACTAGAGCATTAAAGCCGAATTGTTTGGACTTAGTTACTATAGTATCGAAGTGTTGTTTAAAATTTTCCTCAGAAAAGTCAGAAGATATATCAAGTGACATATAAGGAACCCATAAAGCTTTCATTTCATTTGGGGGAATGTTATCAGATAAGTTTTGGGAGGCTAACGAAGAAGTTTGTGAAGAATATGAAGAGTCTGCAGAAGATGGATCGGCATTTGTTTGATTTGAGCTGACATAGATGCTGTTCTGCCTTGTCAGAATCATAGAAACAATAATGGAAGCTATTAAAATTATGACAGCTAAGAATACCGGCACAGCATTTTTAAGTCGTATAATCATATTAACACATCCTTAAAATCAGATAATCTTAATTAAATATAACTCCAAATAAGAAATAAAAAGAAAGAAAAAAATCGAATAAAAAAAAGAAAAAATAAAGACATCGGCATCATCATTATGATGACACAGATGTCTTTAAAATTGATAAATCATATTGACAGTTTAAGTATATTTTTTAAGGTATGCAAAATATTTTTTTTAGTGTCTGTTTTAATAGATACAAATGGGGTGGAGGAAGCATTGATAGAAACATTGTCTTTCATCGACTCAAATATTTTACCAACAAATTCGCTGTTAATATCCTTTGGAAACAGCAAAAGCTCCTTAGCATTACATTTTATTTCATATATAAAAAGCTGTTGAGACAGACTTCTTATAAAAGCGATATCTATAAGATTAAGAACGGGAACAGGAGGTTCTCCGAATCTGTCAAGTATCTCATCTATTATATCGCTTATATCATTTTCATCTCTTATAAGAGATATTTTTTTATAAATATCCAATCGTTGATTTATATCACTTATATAGCTATCAGGTATAAAAGCAGAAACAGGAAGATCTACAGAAGATTCAAAATCATACGAAGCAGCAGATAAATGACCTTTTTCACTTTCTATAGCCTCGTTTAATATTTTGATATAAAGATCATAGCCGATACTTTCCATATGTCCGTGCTGCTGGGCACCTAAGACATTACCGGCACCTCTTATTTCCAGATCTCGCATAGCGATTTTAAAGCCTGAGCCGAACTGTGTAAATTCCTGTATAGCATTGAGTCTTTTCTCAGAAACATCAGAAAGCACTTTATTGGGAGCAAAAGTAAAGTAGGCATAAGCTCTTTTATTGGAGCGACCAACACGGCCTCTTAACTGATGTAATTGAGAAAGCCCCATCTTATCAGCATTATCTATAATAATTGTGTTAACATTAGGAACATCTATACCGGTTTCAATAATTGTGGTGCAGACTAAGACATCTATTTGGTGGTTTATCATTTTTTCCCAGACTATAGATAACTCTCTTTCACTCATTTTACCGTGAGCAAAAGCAACATTATGATCAGGAAGTGCATTTTGTAATATTGCAGCAATTTGTTGGATAGAAGATGTTCTGTTATGAAGATAATAGACCTGACCAAAGCGTCTTAGTTCCTTTTTAATAGCATCGACAATAATAGGTATATCGTGCTCTATGACATAAGTTTGCACCGGGTATCTGTTTTGAGGAGCTTCTTCGATAGAAGACATATCTCTTAAACCGGACATTGCCATATTAAGAGTTCGTGGTATGGGGGTAGCAGACAGGGTGAGGATATCGATATTATTTTTTAATGATTTGAATTTTTCTTTTTGTTCCACGCCGAATCGTTGTTCTTCATCAATTATAGCAAGACCTAAATTTTTAAATTCAATATTTTTTTGTATAAGGCTGTGAGTACCTATTATTATATCTATTTTACCGCGTTTTAAGTCTTCGAGAATTTTATTTTTATCTTTAGCAGATTTAAAGCGGGAGAGCAGTTCTATTCTGACAGGGAACTTTTCAAATCGTCTTGTAATTGTTTTATAATGCTGCCAGGCAAGAATAGTAGTGGGGACAAGCAGGGCGCATTGTTTGGAATCGAGAACACATTTAAACATCGCTCTTAAAGCGACCTCGGTTTTGCCAAAGCCGACATCTCCGCAAAGGAGTCTGTCCATAGGCACAGGATTTTGCATATCGGTTTTGATATCGTTGATACATTTAAGTTGATCATCAGTTTCCTCAAATTCAAACTGGGCTTCAAAATCTCTTTGGAGAGGCCCATCAGCAGAGAAAGCAAAACCCTTGGTGTTAAGCCGTTGAGCGTAGAGTTTAATAAGTTTTTTAGCAATATCTTTAGCAGCTTTTTTAGCTCTTAGTTTAGTTTTTTCCCATTCAGGGCTTGATAAGCTGTTTAATTTAACATTAACATCATCTTTAGTACCGATATATTTTGAGACCATATCAAGTTGAGTTACAGGAATATACAGGACATCTTTTTTAGCGTACTGAATTTTTATATAATCTTTTTCAATACCGTTAGCTTTAATTTTATGTATACCGCAAAATATACCGATACCGTGAGAGATATGAACGACAAGATCTCCGTTTTTAAGATCAGACAAGCTATAGATTTGTTTAGTATCTTTAGACTTTTTCTTTTTAGGCTCATATTTTGGCTCATACATAGAAGTAATGAGTTTGAAATTAGAATCAGGGTAAGAAAATCCCGAAGAAAGACTGCCTGCAGAAACAGTAATCAAGCCTTTAGTAAGATTATTTGTAGTATCTGAGTATATGGAATTAAAGCCGTAATCGTTTAAAGTTTTGACAAGATTTTGTGCTGATTTTTTATTTCCAGCGAGTATAACTATACGGGAGTCAGGAGAATAAAAATCGCTGATATCATCATAAAGAGCTGAAAGACTGCCGTTCCAAGGGTTAAAAGTTATCGCAGAAAGCTCTATATATTTTTTAATATTTGATGAGTAGGAGGATCTTAAAAAGGAGTCCATATAAATCAGTATGTTGTTCTCTTTAAAGTTCTGATAATAATGAAAGTCAGCACAAAAAGAGTCTATGCCGTCAAAAAGCACACCTTCTTTAAACAAGACAGTCGTATCAAGAGCAACCTGTGAAGTAAAGGAGTCTAACTTCTCAGAAATTTTAGCAGGCTCTGACTCAAAGATAAGAAAGTTATCAGAGGAGAAGTAATCAAGCAAAGTAGTCGGGTTATCATAGACAAGAGAGATATACTTATCAAGGCAAACAGGCAAGTCATTTTTTATTGAATCTATTTGTTCAAGAGCTATTTCTTTAGCCTTAGCGTTATTAGACTTAGAAAGACAGGAATTGATTTTGGAAATAAGTTTTTGTTTATTATTTTCTATAACCTCACAACAAGGCAGAATAGTAACTGTTTCTATATTGCTGCTTCTTCTTTGGAGCAGGGGATCAAAAAAAGATATAGTATCAACACAATCGCCCCAGAAGTCAATTCTGAGAGGTTCACTATAAGCAGGAGAAAAGACATCAACAATGCCGCCTCTTATGGAAAACTGACCGACATTTTCAACCATATTAAACATTTCATAGCCGAGGTTTAAAAGTTTCTTTGTAAGGTCAGAAATAGAAACAGTTTGTTCTACAGATAAAGATATAGAATAATCTTTCAAAACATCTTTTGGTATAGTATATTGTAAAGCGGCATCAACGCTTGTAACTATTACATCGAAGTCATTTGAAAGTATCTTATAAAGAGAATAAATACGCTTATATTCATAGTCTTTAGATTGACCTTTAGCATTTATAAAATTAAAATCCTTATAAAAATAGGTATAGCAAACAAGCCCCATAGCTGATAAATCTTTTGAAAATTTAACAGCCTGGAGTTCATCATCTACAACAACAAGAGCCCTTTTATTTTTATTTACAATGGCGGCTCTTATCATATCAGCCTTTACTATATTTGGCATACCGCTTATAAAGATAGGGCATAAATTAAGGTCTACAGCTTGTGAAAATTGATTAAATGCAGATGTTTCGCAAATGACATTATCAGTAAAATTAGTTTTATTCAAGAGTCAAGCGCACTCCTTTACAAAAAATTAGTTAAATTTATTCATAGCAGTATCAATATTTTCATTGAGGATAAACTCAAGAGATTGATAAGAATTTGCTAAAGAATCCTTAACCTTATCAAGATCGTCATCAGGGAATTTTGAAAGAACCCAATTAGCAAGATCCCAATTCAGAGGTTTATTACCAACGCCGATTTTAACGCGGGGGAATTTATCTGAATTTGTAAGGTTTATAATGCTTTTTATACCATTATGACCGCCGTGGGAACCCTTTCTTTTTATTCTGAGTTTTCCGACATCAAGAGATATATCATCAAATATAATAATGGTTTTTTCGGGAGGAATTTTGTAAAAAGACATCGCCTCTTTCAAACTTTCTCCGCTGTTGTTCATAAAGGTCTGAGGTTTCATAAGAAGTACTCTTTTTCCAAAGAGAGTACAGTCATCAATAAGAGCCTTAAACTTTAGCTTTTTCAAATTAGCATTACAATGGTTTGATATATTATCTATTGCCATAAATCCGACATTATGACGAGTGTTTTCATATTTAAGTCCGGGATTACCCAATCCGACCACAATATATTCTATAGGTTTCTGAGATTTGAGTGTTTTTTCTTTTTCCAACAGTTTAAAAATATCGAACAAGACATTACCTCCACAACTATAAGCCCCGTAATTTATAGGGTAATAAATTACGAGGCATATTTAAAAAGAATATTAAATTTCTAAGATAGGGGAAAAGTTATTTTAACATTTTATCAATAGAAGCAGCAGCTTTTTTACCGGCACCCATAGCCAAAATAACAGTAGCAGCACCGGTTACTGCATCGCCGCCGGCATAGACACCGCTTCTTGTAGTTTGAAGATCATCATCAACAATCAAGCAGCCTTTTTTGTTAGCTTCGATACCCTTTGTTGTAGTCCTGATAAGAGGGTTAGGAGAATTTCCGATAGCGATAATAACGCAGTCAACATCAAGGCAAAACTCAGAATTTTCAACAGGCACAGGTCTTCTTCTTCCGGAGCTATCCGGCTCACCAAGCTGCATTTTGATACATTTCATTTTAGAAACTCTGCCGTTTTCGTCGCCTATAAGTTCAACAGGATTATTAAGGACTTTAAAGATAATATCTTCTTCTTTTGCGTGTTCTATTTCTTCGTTTCGAGCAGGCATTTCCTCTTCAGAACGCCTGTAAACTATGTAAACATTTTCAGCGCCAAGTCTTTTAGCACATCTTGCAGCATCCATAGCGACATTACCGCCGCCGACTATAGCGGCATTTTTAATTTTAGCAATAGGGGTATCATAATCCGGTTTATAAGCTTTCATAAGGTTTATACGGGTAAGGAATTCATTTGCAGAATAAACGCCGACCAAGCTTTCGCCCGGAATCCTCATAAAATTAGGCAAGCCGGCACCGGTTGAAACATATACAGCCTCAAAACCGCTGTCCATAAGCTCATCAATAGAAAGAACCTGGCCTATTACCATATCTTTTTTTACAACTACGCCCAGAGCTTCAAGTTGAGTGATACATTTTTTAACAATAGCCTTTGGAAGTCTGAATTCAGGGATACCGTAGATTAAGACGCCGCCGGCCTCGTGAAGAGCTTCGAATATAGTCACTTCATAACCTTTTTTAGCCAAATCAGCAGCACAGGTAAGACCGGAAGGGCCGGAACCGATAACGGCAACTTTATGGCCGTTTGAAGGTATTTTAGCGATTTCGTCCTTACAATTTTGGGAATACCAGTCTGCAACATATCTTTCAAGACGGCCGATTCCAACGGGCTGACCTTTTATACCTCTTACGCATTTTTGCTCACACTGGGTTTCCTGAGGACAGACACGGCCGCAAATATCGGGCAAATAGTTAGTTTCTTTAATTTTATTATAAGCACCTTTAATATCACCTTGGCATATAAGGCTGATAAAGTCAGGTATTTGAACATTAACAGGGCAGCCTGATACGCAGGGCATATGTTTACAGTTAAGGCATCTTTGAGCCTCGAATAATGCATCATCATCGCTATAGCCCAAAGCGACCTCGTCAAAATTTTTATTTCTGATATGAGGGTCCTGAACAGGCATATTAGTTTTTTGGTTAATCATATTAGGCATTAGAGATTTTCTCCTTTCTTAAGAAGATTACAGAATTCATCTCTTGCGTGTTGCTCGTCTTTGTTATAGGTTCTGAGTCGTTTCATAGCTTCGTCGAAATCAACAAGATGTCCATCGAAATCAGGGCCATCGACACAAGCAAATTTTGTCTGGCCGCCAACAGTAAGTCTGCAGCCGCCGCACATACCGGTACCATCTATCATAATGGGGTTCATACTTATTATAGTTTTTATGTTATATTTTTTAGTTAAATCACAAACAGCCTTCATCATAGGCAAAGGTCCGATAGCAACGACTAAATCAAAATTAGCACCTTCATTTATTCTTTGTTCCAAAGCGTTGGTAACAAAGCCTTTGTTACCATTAGAACCGTCATCAGTCATAAGCATAAAGTTATGGCAAACTTCAGACATTTCCTTTTCGAGAATAATAAGGTCTTTGTTTCTAAAGCCGGCGATCATATCAACAGTAGTGCCCATATTAAAAAGAGCTTTAGCCTGAGGGAAAGCAATAGCACAACCTGCGCCGCCGCCGATAACAGCAGCTCGTTTATAGCCTTCAATTTCAGAAGCTCTGCCAAGAGGGCCGACGAAATTTTGAATATAGTCACCGACATTAAGAGTGTCAAGAAGCATAGTAGTTTTGCCTACTTTTTGGAATATAACGGTAACAGTACCTTTTTCTGAGTCATAATCAGCAATAGTAAGAGGGATTCTCTCACCATTTTCATTGACTTTTAATATAATAAACTGCCCCGGCTTAGCTTTTTTTGCGATAAGAGGAGCATAGACTGAAATTTTAGTCATAGATTCATTTAAAGCTTGTTTAGTTACGATTTTAAACACTTACAAAACTCCTTTCGATAATCATAGCCTGATATATTATACAAAAAAAACTTTACTTTTTCAATAGA
>JAUMXZ010000102.1:0-206 GCA_030528905.1 Clostridia bacterium
ATAGGACGCAATGCAGAACTTGAGTGTGGCATTTCCATAGGAGACAATGTCATGATGGGGCCATACGTTAAAATGTATGTTCAAAACCACAATTTTTCAAGAACAGATATTCCAATGAATCAACAGGGTGATAGTCCTGTTAGACCGATTGTAATTGGTGATTATGTATGGATAGGTGCAAATGTAATAATTCTTCCCGGTGTTTC
>JAUMXZ010000102.1:232-3010 GCA_030528905.1 Clostridia bacterium
GTTGTAACAAAAAGCGTACCTGAATATTCCGTGGTGGCGGGTAATCCGGCAAAAATCATCAAAAAGAGAAAGAGCGATGTGTGATGAGAGTGTTACATAATTTTAGCAGATCTTTTTTATGAACAAGTTTAAAAATAAAATACATTTAGGTTGTCTAATTCTTCTGTAAATCTTTGTTTTTTTAGATAATCCTTGAGAAAGCTTTTACATCTATTAGACGATTTAGAATCGAAAAAAGTCAAATATATTATAACATCTTTTGCAATTCTTTCAAATACGCCGTATCAAAATTTGATACATTGTAACCAAAGAAAAATGCTTTTGAAAAAACTTCGTAGACTTTCTCACTCTTCTGTGGTATGTTTGTGTTGCCGAAAAGGTAAATACAAAAATCAGGAGATGAAAATTATGAAGAAAAAGGTATTATGTACGACAATGGCAGTAACAATACTGCTGACACAAACGGCATCGGCGGCACCCTGGCAGATGAGACGGAATCAGCTTATATTCGATAGCGAAATTGAATTTATAGGAAATGTAACCTTGCAATTCGCATCGGACGGCGGTAGTTTTATCAGGCCAATAACAAAAAGATATGGTGAGAGCATCAGGCTCGAAAGTTATGTCCCAACAAAATACGGATATACATTCAAGGGATGGTTCACCGATCCGAGAACAAAGCAGAATCAGGTGACAACATTTAAATTCACAAAACCCGATGTTCTCTATGCAAAATGGGAAAAGAATCCGGAAGAACCCATAAATCCAAATGACGAAATTATGGCAAAGGACACCTGCTACCTCACCGATGAGGAAACTGTAAAAAGGAACGAAATCATAGAGGAGAAAAATAAAGCCTACATTGAAGGCTTCGGCTATGTAGCTCCAAGCAAAACTAAAACCATCATCGTAGACTCAGATGGTGATATAAATAAAATAGTCGGCACAATGGAATAAAATGAATAACCTAAACGGCGGTATGCTCGAGATCACCTCGAACATACCGCCGTTTTTGCATCTTATATTTCTTTTAATAACCTGATTGCTTTATCTAGCGAAATTTCTCCAGACTCACCACGTTCTTTAATATCCATAGCTAATGTAATCTTTTCAAGCCACTCAGGATACTCCAATCCATTTGATTTCCGCTTGGCTAATCGGTCATAGGCTCTATCATATTCTTTTTTTATAGGAGACCTGAATTCGTCTGAGTTTTCTTTTTTATGAGGACCTACTTTACTGCATATTCTGCCTTTTGGATCGTTAGGAGCCACTCTGTTGCAATAGTGGGTATCGTGACCTGTTGGCAAAAGAAAAAATCGCTTGCAATTATGACATCGTTTAGGTGAATGCTTAACATTTAATCCTCTGAATAAGTCTGAGTTTAGAAAGCCTCCAAGAGACCTGAAAATCACTCTTTCTGCCAGTATATAATTTTCTTTACAATCAGGGTCGGGACATGTGACATATTCAATATTTGCCGGCATTTCTGCTTTGAAGGTAATTGCAGGATATTTTGGGATAAGAATTTCAAGTTTTTGCTGTAATTCGCTATTATTCAGAAACTGATATATTGCGTGTGCAAAATGCGTAGGAGTTCTTGCTGAAACATTTTCTATATATAAATCAACAAATGCAGTGGCATATATTTTAAAAATCAATATTTCATCATTGATTGATAACAAGGCTACTAAAATTCTGTTTAATATGCTTCTGCTCTCGCTTTTGGGATAAGTTTCATATATTTCCCTGAACTCTGATATATATCTTTGTTTATCAAATTCAAAGCGGTCATATAAAGGCAGGCTAAGAATGACATCTAATGCTTTGTTTAGGTACGGAGCAAAGTCATTAAAACTGCACGATGATATAATCATTAAATTTGATTCATATTCCCCATAAAGTTTTTCTAAAAATGCTTTCCTTAAACCTGATAATACTGTTTTCAAATTATCAAGCTGTTCGTCTGATAATTCCAAAATTTCAGTTGAAATCTGACCAAGCGAGACTTTTTCTTTACCGATAATAACATAATCTTTATAAAATTGTGCTGTTATATATCCAAAATCAAATGGTTTTTCATCTAAACTTTTTATACTTGCCATATACTCACTTCCACGATACATAATTTATAATTCCACTACTTTTCGAAATGGAGGGGAAATCGGTTGACGCACTTCTTGCAATATGTTAGAATAGTCACACAACAAATTATACACGATATAAATAAAAATGTCAATCGTGGAATTTGAACCTTGAAAATTTAATAGCTTGCACGGTGAGTTATACAACACAGCGAGCGCCAAGACTTCTCTTTTGAGGACGAGCGATTTAACTGTTTGCAAATACGAGGTTATGGTCGAGCAGGACCGAGGCTCAGGAAATGTAACCGGAGGCAAGTGCAAAGTTTGGTGAATACACGCTTATTGCCTATATTTTAAAAGGCGGTCAAAAATCTATAGAAAGGAAATTCATTAAGGCAATAAAAGTATTTAATATTAATCATTAATCCGAAAGGAGAATTTTTATGAATAAGAAAGAAATACCTATGGACTTTAATGAAGACTTTGCTATAGATATAGACGGAGAATATAATCCCGAACTTGCCACGTCCGTTAGACGGAGATATTCATATAGTATCACCGATAACGAAATGGTAAAAACGAGGAAAACTCATGTCGGCAATATGAATTATATTGTAAATTCAATCTTTGATATGAACACAAAGAAAAAGGTTGAGGATCATATACGAAGACTGATAACAATAGATATTCAGAA
>JAUMXZ010000035.1 GCA_030528905.1 Clostridia bacterium
AAGAAATTTTAAAGGTATGATTAAAAATATAAAACGCGCTAATCTTTCTATGAAATATTTTACAAGTAAGGATTTTGTCCCTCAAGATAAAGTCACTCTTTTAGACCCTGTTTTAGTACCTGAAAAAAAGTAATGTCACCAGAAAGGAGGAGCATCTTATATGAACAAATTACTATCAAAACTCAGAAATCTCGATTGGAATAAAGTTTTTAATATTTCAATGGGTATTATTGCTGTTCTTATTATCGCCTTTTCCTGCCTTTATAACAATAATTTAGCTAACTTGTTATCATCTCTGCCTGACCTTAACAAATCCTGGCTAATCGTTGCCTGCCTTAGCATTTTCTTTGTCTGGCTTATCGATTCTGTTATTATAAAAAATATTGCAAGATATGTGTATCCCGGTAAGTATTCTATTTTTAAAGCTGTTAAAACTACTATGATCGGCCAATATTTCTCATCTATTACCCCTTTTGGCGTCGCCGGACAACCTATGCAGCTTCTGTCTTTAACAAGACAGGGCCTAAGCTCGGGTATCGCTATATCACTCTTAGTCAGTAAGTTCCTTATTTATCAAACCGTACTTGCTTCTTACTCTTTGGTAGTTCTTATCTATGTGTTCTTTTCTTCAAACGATGTCTTAAAAGAATTGCTGCCGTTTGCTTTTATCGGTTTTATAACACAGGCTTTTACTATCGGACTGCTTGCTCTTTTTTCCTTTAACAAAACCATTACAGATAAAATAATCAATGCGGTATTGTTTTTATTATCTAAGCTAAGAATAATTAAAAACCCTAAGCAGGTCGGAGATAAATTCAGAGATCAATTAAACTTCTATCTTGAAAACAATAAAAACCTTCAAAAAGATAAAAAGCTCTCACGCAAACTCTATTTCTTCAGCTTCCTGCAAATAACTATATTGTTTTCGGTTTCATTCTTCATTTATAAAGCCTATAATAACGACGGTTTTCCAATTCTGCAGATGATATTCTCTCAGTCTTATGTCACTATGCTTTCTGCCTATACTCCTTTACCCGGCGGCTCAGGTAGTAGTGAGGGCGGCTTTGTTTTAGCTTTTAATATGTTCTTTGATTATACCGTAGTTACTCAGGCGATGCTTTTATGGCGATTTATAACCTATTATTCCTGTATCATTTTCGGCTCATTCTTTGCAAGAGCTTCTAAAAAAGCTGATAAACTTGAGATTAACAACACCTCAGAACAACAATCTTCAAATAATTAAATCAAATAAAATTAAAAGGTCCTTTGAAAAATAATTTTCAAAGGACTCTTTTTTTACAGACTGCTCAATGTAGATTTTAAAAGTTCTATTCTTGCTGTTTGCTTTTCTGCTTTTTCCCTCACCCCGTTTATTACATTCTCCGGAGCCTTGGCGACAAAGCCTTGATTATTAAGCTTTTTATTACATATATCAAGCTCTTTTTGTGCTTTTTCAAGCTCTTTTGTCAGACGCTTTATTTCAGCCTGCTTATCAACAAGTTCATCCATAGGAATATAAATCTTTGCATCAGCTGTTACTATATTAACCGCTTTGTCGATCTCGAAGTTTTGGCCAACCTCAACACTGCTTGCGCAGGCAAGTTTTTCAATAAATGCCTTTCCGTTTTCATAGATGTCTTTAAATTCAGTGTCTATGAACACCTTTGCCTTTCTTGACGGCGCTACATTCATCTCGCTTCTGCGGTTTCTTATAGCCTTGATTGCACTCATTATTTTATTTATAGCTTCTACTTCCTCTTTATATTCGTTTTTCTTGTCATACTGAGGATAAGAAGAAATCATCAATGCATCGCCCTCGTGAGGAAAACTCTGCCATAATTCTTCTGTTATAAACGGCATAAACGGATGCAGCAGTTTTAATATATTAGAAAACACCCATAATAAAACCTGTTTTGCGCTCCTAGAACCTTCATCATTGGCAATAAAGCGAGTCTTAGACAATTCTATATACCAATCACAAAAGCTATCCCAGGCAAAGTCATATATTTTTTGAACGGCTATACCAAGTTCAAACTTCTCAAGATTTTCATTTACATCAGAGATAAGAGAATTAAGTTCGCTTATTATCCATTTATCTTCAGTTTTCAAATCAGCCGGCAGCTCATTTTTTATATCCAGTCCATCTATATTCATATGAATAAATCTTGCAGCATTCCATATTTTATTTGCAAAATTTCTGCTGGATTCCAATTTTTCCTTAGTAAAACGCATATCATTACCGGGTGAATTACCTGTAGCTAATGAAAATCTCAAGGCATCTGCGCCATATTTATCTATAATTTCCAACGGATCAATACCATTTCCCAAAGACTTTGACATCTTACGACCCTGGGCATCTCTTACAAGACCGTGCACAAAAACTGTTTTAAACGGCACTTCTCCTGTATGTTCCAAAGCTGAGAAGATCATTCTTGCTACCCAGAAGAATATTATGTCATATCCTGTTACTAATGTATCTGTGGGATAAAAATACTTAAATTCTTCTGTATCTTCAGGCCAGCCCAAAGTTGAAAACGGCCATAGTGCTGATGAGAACCAGGTATCAAGAGTATCCTCATCCTGTTTAAAGCTGCTGCCTTTACACTTAGGGCAAACACTTGGCATATCTGCGCTTACTACAGTTGCGCCGCAGTCCTGACAGTAATATGCCGGTATTCTATGTCCCCACCAAAGCTGTCTTGATATACACCAGTCTTTTATGTTCTCCATCCAGTGATTATAGATCTTTTCAAATCGCTCCGGTACAAACTTAACCTCTTTATTCTTTACACTTTCTAATGCCGGGTCTGCTAAAGGCTTCATTTTTACAAACCATTGTTTTGAAACTCTCGGCTCAACTATAGTTGAACATCTGTAGCAGGAACCGACATTATGCTTAATCGGCTCTGTTCTGATAAGATATCCGTCTTTTTCAAGGTCTGCTAAGATAACTTTCCTTGCTTCATATCTGTCAAGTCCCTCATATTTTCCGGCATTTTCATTTAACACTCCACCCTCATCAAATATATTTATTATCGGCAGTGAGTGTCTTAGTCCGACTTCAAAGTCATTTGGATCGTGAGCAGGCGTAATCTTTACTACTCCGGTTCCAAAGTCCATTTTTACATATTCATCTGCAACTATCGGTATTTCCTTATTAACAAGCGGCAATAAGACTTTCTTTCCTACTAAATCTTTATATCGCTCATCATCAGGGTGAACCGCAACAGCTGTATCTCCGAGCATTGTTTCAGGTCGTGTTGTTGCAAGTTCTATAAATCTTCCTTCCTGACCAACTATAGGGTATCTTAAATGCCAAAAACTTCCGTCAAGCTCTTTGAACTCAACTTCAGCATCTGAAATTGAAGTCTTACAATGAGGACACCAATTTATTATTCTCTCACCTTGATATATAAGCCCTTTTTCATACAGCTTTATAAATACATCTTTAACAGCTTTTGAACAGCCTTCATCAAGTGTAAATCTCTCCTTATCCCAATCGCAGGATGATCCTAACTTCTTTAGTTGCTGTATTATTGTTCCGCCATATTTTTCTTTCCAGGCCCAGGCTCTTTTTAAAAACTCTTCGCGGCCAATCTGTTGTTTTGTAATTCCCTCTTCTTTCATCGCTTCCACTATTTTTGCTTCGGTTGCAATAGAGGCGTGATCTGTACCGGGAAGCCACAATGTCTCAAATCCGCACATTCTTTTATATCTTATCAGTATATCCTGTAGTGTCTGATCAAGTGCGTGTCCCATATGCAGTTGACCTGTTATGTTTGGCGGCGGTATAACTATTGTGTATGGTTCCTTCTCAGGATTAGGACTTGCTGAAAAAAACTTATTATCGATCCAAAATTTATAAATCTTATCTTCAACACTTTTAGGCTCATATGTTTTTAAAATCTCTTTGCTCATTGTTTATCTCCTATTTAATTTATTTTTGTGTTTTTTTCTTCTTTTTACTAATACTATAATCATAAAAATCACAAGCACAATGACTGCTATTATTGCAAGTATTATACCATATGCTATTGATGCTATTTTACTTGGATTTTTTATAACCGCTAAAAAGCTGTTATCGTTATCTGCAATCTTTCTGCCGGTTGGCGCTGAATATTTATCAGGTACTTGCCCATCTTCAAACGATTCTAAATATGACGCCAGCGCAAGCCACGATTTTAAATCATAGCCGTTTTCATCTTTTAATATTACATCTTCGACATTTGTAACGGCATTTGTGTTTTCATTCTTAGGCGTTAGTGTCATTAACCCCATAGAGTAGTCATTGACAAGCCCTAAAAGATTAAATGTGTATTTGTCAGTAACTATTGCATATAACTTATCGTTATCTATTTCAGACTTTTCGTTTTTGTCGTTGTTTATCTGTACATTTGTTACTCTGTCTAATATAAATCTGTTAGGATTATATGTAATTTCCATTCCGCTATAGCCCGAATTTATACTGCCGTCAATTTCGGGGAAAGATATAAAAATCTCCGCAAGTAGTTTGACTTCACTGCCTGTAAGATAGACTTTCACAAGCGGGGAACCTACAAAATTATCCATACTTTTTTCAAGCGGAAACACATCAAACGCATCTGATACTGTGATATTTTTATCTTTCGGGAAAAAGTACCTTATTACTCCTGCAGGTACGACCGATATAATATCATTATCAGTTACTCCGTTTTCTCTTACATAGTGGATATATGAGTCAGCAAGTAAACTCATATAAGGCACTTCATCTTTACATTTATGCATCTCATTTACAGATATGTTTTCTATCGAATTATAACATAATACATCATCTTTTTTATATCCATATCTATTTAGATAGACCGTATTTACTATTTGCTCAAAATTTTGTATCTTTTCTGCTATTTGGCTATCTTCCGTTATAGAAGAGTCCATTTTAACGATTTGATAATTTTTTGCTGACCATCTGTTATCATCCTGCTGCTCAAGACTTAAACTGCCAACATATTTCCCATATTCTCCGCAGGAAACTATAGTTGTTGATCTGTGTACTATTGGTTCCTGAAGCAAAGAGTGAGTATGACCGCTTATTATTAAATCTATATCTGGAACAGCTTTTGCTAAATTTTCATCCTCCGATTTAGATTCATCTTTACTTATTCCACTATGTGACAGACAGACTATCATATCTGCATTTTCACTTGTTTTTATTTTGTCTACAACTTCTTTTGCGCTTTCTATGGGATCTTTAAACAGAACCTCATTGTTTGTAAGATACTGTATTGATGCGTTGCCGAATATTCCAAAA
The DNA here is from genome assembly GCA_030528905.1 of Clostridia bacterium. Lineage (GTDB taxonomy): Bacteria > Bacillota > Clostridia > Oscillospirales > Acutalibacteraceae > JAUMXZ01. The sequence continues at coordinate 5,288 of JAUMXZ010000035.1, forward strand.
ACCGCTATCTTCACACCATTTTTTTCAATAACCGTATACGGCTGCAGTCCATAATCATCAAAGGCTCTTTTTATATCATCATAATCTTCATTATTCTCTTTGGATTTCTCGTGGTCAATATTAGCTAAAACCATCTTTGGCAGTGGTTCTTTACTGTTTTTAGCAGTTTCAAACATCTGCGCAAGGAGGTCTGCCCCATAGTCAAACTCGTGGTTTCCTAATGTTGTTACATCTACGCCCATAGCTCCTAACAGCCTTAATTCAGGTGCTTCTATCTCATAGAGCGATTCATACAGAGTCCCCATAGAAAAATCTCCGGCATCTAACACAAGTGTATCTTTATTTTCACTCTTTTTACTCTTTATAAAACCTGCTATTCTTGCAAATCCGCCTAATTCTTCTTCGACTCCATTTTCATTTTTATCAATATAGCTTTCAAAGTGAGAATGAAGATCGTGTGTAAACACTACATCTATGGTCTTAGGTTCAGTTTTCCCCTCTTGTGCAAGGGCAAAAAACGGAATTGATGACATAGTTATACAAAGCATTATCAATACTGAAAAAATTTTCTTCATATCTGCCCTCTTACTCTTGTATAATTTTTTCTAATTCTTTTTCCTGCTTGTTTATCCATATTTTTTTAATTATAAAATACATAACCAGACAGGAAAATAAAAACAATGCTGTGACTATTATTGATAAGAACATTAACATAAACGCACACTGCCAAATTTCTGAAACGGTGTCAATGTTTACATATTTTACTCCGCTTATAAGTGCGAAATTAAAATCGTTAGCTTTCATAAACTCAAACACTGTTGCTTTTATGCTCTCGATTGTTGCGATTAGAAGCATTAGCCAGGTTAAAATAAAAATCAAGTACTTGCTTCCCTTATTTGCAGACTTGTTTATCTTATCATAACATATCAAAGCAATTTTCTTTATCCCAAAAAATGATTTTTCATCTTTCATATCTTTTTTCACCCCTTAGAATCTGATTACTAAAACAAATTTACCTCCTTAAATTATCTCACATATATCACTTTCGGTCAACTATAATTTTTCAATATCTTTTCTTCTGAAATTACAATAATTTTTATGCCTGTGACCTTGAAATTTTTAATATATTGTAGTATAATTAGAGTAGTTTTGCGGCTATGGTGGAATTGGTAGACACGCATGATTCAGGTTCATGTGCTTATATAAGAGCATGGGAGTTCAAATCTCCCTAGCCGCACCATATTTTATTGTTCGTTTTTTCGCTTTTTACAAATAAAAATTCCATCTGCCTTCTGAGCCAGATGGAATTTTTTTGTTTTTTACACCTTATATAAAAGACATACACAATGTGAGGCTATCCCTTCTTTTCGGCCTGTAAAACCGAGTCCTTCCTCTGTTGTTGCCTTTATGTTTACCTGCTCTTTTTCTATTATGCAGGTTTTTGCTAACTTTTCTATCATTAAGTCTATCTTATCTGCAAGTTTCGGAGCCTGGGCTATTACAGTTATATCAATATTGCCTATTTCAAAACCTTTTCTCCTTATCTTCTGAACCACGATACTTAAAAGATTTATACTGTATGCCCCTTTAAATCTGTCATCACTGTCAGGGAACATATTTCCTATATCTTTCATACCGGCTGCAGATAGTATAGCATCCATAACCGAGTGAGTCAAAACATCTGCATCTGAATGGCCAAGCAGTCCTTGCATATATTCAATTTTTATCCCGCCAAGTATCAGTTCCCGGCCCTTAACCAGCCTGTGAACATCGTATCCGTGCCCGATTCTGTACATTCGATTCACTCCGTTGCCTCCACTAAAATTTAAAATATCCTCCGGTGTTGTTACCTTGATGTTGTCTTTTGACCCCTCTATGATTTTGACTTCTATGCCTATGTTTTCCATTAGCTGACAGTCATCGGTATAATCCTTTTTTTGAATTTCTGCTTCCTTCAGTGCTTTCAGATATAGACTTTTTTTGAAAATCTGTGGGGTTTGGACAAGTCTTAAAGTCTCTCTGTTAATAGTAGTTTCTATAAAATCATCAGCTTTCACTTTTTTCACAGTGTCATTTACTCTCACAGCAAGAGCCGCAGCTTTATATTTAAAAGCTGCGGTAATTGTTTTATCAATGTCGTCTTTTTTGACAAAACATCTTGCTCCGTCGTGTATAGCAACATATTCACAACCAAGTCTTGTCGCTCTTACTCCGTTTAAAACCGATTGCTGACGAGTATTTCCGCCCTGTATGAGCTTATACACCTTTTGAAAACCATATTTTTTTATTTCCTGCTCTATTATTTTCTTTTCACTGCTTCTGCATACAACTATTATATCTTTTATATTTTCACTTTCCTCGAAAGCTTTTATACTTCTTGATATAACCGTCATACCGTTTAAGTTAATAAGCTGTTTTGATTTATCAAGGCCCATTCGCTCAGAGTTACCTGCTGCTACTATTACAGCTGTAACATAAAATTTATTTTCCATCTTATTCCTCGTTATAACCATGAGCCTGAGCAAGCATCATATCTTTTACTTTCATCAGTCTTGATCTGCTTGATCTTTCACTTTCCTCCAACTTCATCGCTATATACTTTATTGTATCCTGATAGTTTGGAATCATAACGTGTTCCAAAGCATTAACTCTTCGTCTTGTCTTTTCTATCTCTGCTGCGAGTAATGCTGTAGATTTTTCGACTTCCGCTAACTGTAAAAGTTTAGGCAATATATCGCTCATCTTTGTCACGGCGTCGTCAAGTTCAAATGATGTCGAACCAAAACCGTATGAATAAATATCAGATGTATCATCTGTTCTGGTCTTTACATCAAACACCGGGATATTTACGCTCATAACATTTTTTGATGATACTTCTAAATATGCCTCTTGCTTCGGCGCTAATAATGCTGCTTCCAGCTCTTCTTTTTTCATAATGGAGCTTGCAAGTGCGAAATGACTGTTGGCCTCTTTTAAAGCCTCTTCAACTTCCTCACGCAACTGCTTATTCTCTTTTATCAGATCTAAAAATCTTCTCATCAGCTCATCACGCTTATCTTTCAGAAGCCTATGTCCTTTTATTGCTGTAGTAAGCTGTTTTTTCAGTTTTGTCAGTTGCATCCTTGTCGGGTTTACATTTAAAAGTGCCATTATAACTTCCCCTTATTGCTTGCCGTAATATTTTTCTATTAAGGCCTCGTTTATTCTCTTGAGTTCACTCTTTGGCAGTATTGATAACAGTTTCCAACCTAAGTTTAATGTTTCCTCGATTGTTCTGTTTGTTTCATAACCTTGAGATACATATTCTTTTTCAAAACTATCTGCAAACTGAGCATATATCTTATCTATATCAGTCAAGGCAGCTTCACCTAAAACAACCATCAGCTCTTTTGCTTCCTTACCTCTTGCATAAGCTGCAAAAAGCTGGTTCATAGTTGATGAGTGATCGACTCTTGTTCGTCCTTCGCCTATACCCTTGTCTTTTAGTCTTGATAAAGATGGTAATACATCTATTGGCGGCTTGATTCCCTTTCTGTACAGTTCTCTGCTTAATATTATCTGTCCTTCTGTGATATAGCCTGTTAAATCGGGAATCGGGTGAGTTTTATCATCTTCGGGCATTGTCAAAATCGGTATCAATGTTACTGATCCTTTGATACCTTTCTTTCTTCCTGCTCTTTCATATAATGTTGCAAGGTCTGTATACATATAACCCGGATATCCGCGTCTGCTGGGGACTTCTTTTCTTGCTGCTGAAACTTCTCTTAGCGCATCTGCATAGTTTGTTATGTCTGTCATTATTACCAAAACCTGCATTCCCAGATCAAATGCTAAATATTCAGCTGCTGTCAAGGCCATACGAGGTGTAGCAATACGCTCAATAGCAGGGTCGTTTGCAAGGTTGACAAACATTACTGTTCTGTCTATTGCTCCTGTTTTCACAAAAGATTTTCTGAAAAAGTCAGATTCTTCAAAGGTTATACCCATTGCTGCAAAGACTACAGCAAATTTATCTTTACTTCCTAAAACATTTGCCTGTCTTGCTATTTGAGCTGCTAAGTCAGCGTGAGGCAAGCCTGATGCTGAAAAGATTGGTAATTTTTGTCCTCTTACTAATGTATTAAGTCCATCTATTGCGGAAACACCTGTTTGAACAAACTCTTGCGGATAATTCCTTGCTGCCGGATTTATTGGTGTACCGTTTATATCCAATCTTTTCTCCGGTATAATTTCAGGCTGACCGTCTATTGGTCTTCCTAAGCCGTCAAACACTCTTGAAAGCATATCCGGTGATACTGCAAGCTGCATTGATCTTCCCAAAAATCTTACTTTACTTTCTGCAAGATTTATTCCTGCTGCTGATTCAAACAGCTGAACCAGTGCGTTACCCTCATTGACTTCCAATACTTTACATCTGCGTCTTTCTCCGTTTGGAAGCTCTATCTCTGCAAGCTCATCATATTTTACTCCCGATACACCGGTTACGAGCATTAAAGGACCGGCAACTTCTTTTATAGTTTGATATTCTCTTGGCATTTCAAATTACTCCTATCCTTAAAAATTACTCATCATCGGTTAATGTAGCAGTTTTTAGCTGTTCGGAAAGTTTGCCCATACAATCTGCAAAGGCTTCTGTCAAATTCTCCTCTTTGACATATTTTAAACGGCCTATACTTTCACGAACCGGCAAAGATGATATCTTTTCTATATCGCCGTTTTGCTTTAATGTTTCCAAAGATTTATCATAAAATCTTAAAATTGCGCTCATCATAACATACTGTTTATGAAGTGATGTGTATGTATCAACAGCATCAAACGCATTTTGGTGCAAATAGTCCTCTCTTATTGATCTTGCCACTTCAAGTTTGAGTCTGTCTGCTGCAGATAAAGCGTCCATACCGACAAGTTTAACTATCTCTTCAAGCTCACTTTCATCTTGCAAAAGTGCCATAACTCTACTTCTTAATGTCATCCAGTCATCTGATACATTCTCATTAAACCAATCTGTGAGACCCTCTGAATAAAGCGAGTAACTTGTAAGCCAGTTGATAGCCGGGAAATGTCGTTTATATGCAAGTCCTGAATCCAAGCCCCAAAAGACCTTTACAATACGCAATGTTGCCTGTGAAACCGGTTCTGAAATATCTCCGCCCGGAGGTGATACAGCACCTATAACTGACAAAGCTCCCTCTATTTCGTCTGTTCCGTTGACTATTACTCTTCCTGCACGCTCATAAAATTGTGCTAATCTGCTTCCTAAATATGCCGGATAACCCTCTTCACCGGGCATTTCTTCTAAACGGCCGCTCATTTCTCTTAGTGCTTCGGCCCAGCGTGAAGTTGAATCTGCCATCAAAGCTACTGTGTATCCCATATCTCTGAAATACTCTGCTATTGTTATTCCTGTGTATATAGATGCTTCTCTTGCTGCTACCGGCATATCTGATGTATTTGCTATCAGGACAGTTCTTTCCATCAGCGAACTTCCTGTTCTTGGGTCTTTAAGCTCCGGAAACTCATTTAGAACATCTGTCATTTCATTTCCGCGTTCGCCACAGCCGATATACACAATTATATCCGCCTCAGCCCATTTTGCCAGCTGATGCTGTACTATTGTTTTTCCTGATCCAAACGGACCGGGTACGCACGCAACGCCGCCTTTAGCTATTGGGAACAAAGTATCTATTACCCTTTGTCCTGTTATAAGCGGGACATCCGGATACAGCTTTGTTTTATAAGGTCTTGCCCTTCTTACAGGCCAGCTATGGAAAAGTTTTATTTCTTTAACTTCCCCTTTGTCTGTTTTTATCGTTCCAACGCAATCGTCTATAGTAAACATTCCGCCTTTTATTTCTAAAAGTGTTCCGCCAAAACCCTTTGGCAATAATATTTTATGCAAGACAACTGCAGTTTCCTGTACTGTACCTACACAATCTCCGTCTGAAAGCCTGTCGCCTTTCTTTACTGTCGGCTTAAATTCCCACTTCTTTTCGTGGTCCAAACTTTTTACTTCGATTCCTCTTTGTAGATTTGTTCCGCTTTGAGCCATTATTTTTGTCAGTGGTCTTTGAATACCGTCAAAAATTGAGCCTATAAGACCGGGACCTAATTCTACACTCAATGGTGCGCCGGTTGAAATAACTTTCTCACCCGGTCCTAAGCCCGCTGTTTCCTCATAAACCTGTATCGACGCTCTGTCTTCGTGCATCTCTATTATCTCTCCTATGAGATTTTTATTACTTACACGAACAACGTCGAACATATTTGCGTCTTTCATTCCTTTGGCAATTACCAAAGGTCCTGCCACCTTTGTTATAATTCCATTTGCCATAAGTTTCTCCTTAACCGTTAAAAATTATATCTGAACCTACTGCTCGCTCCACTGAATTTTTCAGTCTGCTAAAGCCTATTCCATTATTACCTGTTATTCCCGGTATCGGGATAATAGCCGGTAAAATTTGATCTTCAGTCTTTTTTATTTCTTTTTTTAATAGTGAAGCATAATATTCTGTTATATATATAATACCATATTCTCCTGCTATCAGTCTTTTTAAAGTAGACTTTGCCAAGGTCTCATTCTCACAAGGAAAAATATCAAGACCTATTGTCGAGAACCCTTTTATGCTGTCTATATCACCAAGTACCGCAATTTTATTCATAAAGCATCCTCAACCTTTCTCTTGTTTCTTCTACCGGTCTTTTTGCTCTTATTCCAAATGCCATAATACGAATAAGCAAAAGCTCTCTTTTTTTGGCTAATAAGAAACAAATTACCGGTTCGCAGCCAAGCGAAACATATTTTCCTTCCTTTATTATGGACATCAATTTATTATCCACTACCTTTTCAAACTCTGCCGGAGATTTTTTAAAGCTTTCTGAAATTTCTCTGCTATCATACACATTAAGACGAGCCATATAATCAAGGACTGCTTCCTGTGAGCTAAGCACGGCATTTTTTAAAGATGTCAGATTTATTATATCCATCTCACATATCGTATCGTCAAGAAAATTTGAACGCTTTTGTGCCTTAGCTGCTCTTAATGCTATTTTCATATTGTTATAAAATATAAAACATTCAAAATAGCTTTTTAAAATTTCAGAATCAATTTCTTTTGACAGTTCTAACTGTTTTTCCATACAGGCTTTATCCAAAACTCCGTCTGAGAGCTGAACGTCACCCGTCTTAGTCAAAATATCATATGCTTCTTTTGCTGAATCTGATATACCATCAGGAAGCATATAAAACTTCTTACCCTCTATGGCACTTTTTATATCCTCTTCTTTTAAGTTCGACGGATATAAAAGTGCGTGGGAATACTTTCTGGATCTTATTGTACCTTTCAGTACTGTTTTTATATTGTGGAAATCATTAAATATCAAAAAAACATCAAATAAAGACTTTTGCGGTGCTATAGAAAAGATATACTCCCATAACATTTTCTCTTCCTGCTCTATTATGTAATCAATATCTGTACTGTCTGCACCAA
>JAUMXZ010000103.1 GCA_030528905.1 Clostridia bacterium
AACACTGTTTTTACAATGCCCGTGTAATCTTTTTATTTTACTCTTGTAATGGTATTACACGCCCGTGTAATACCATTACAAGAATTTTGTAGAAATAAAGTGCTGTAGCTGTTTTTGCAATTTCATGAAGTTTTTAAATGAAAAGGATTATTGTTTTCTTTATATTCCTTTATTGTTTGTATAGCAATGCTCAGGTTCCGGTGTATTTGTCGCAGTTAAAAAATACATCATGGAAAGTTACGGGAGGATTAGACGATACAAATATGATATATTCATTTTCTGATAAAGAGATTTATTGGTATTCTATTTCTGGAAGTAATAAAACTTTGGAATATACATACTTGTATTATCTGACGGATAATGTGCCACAATCGTATGATAGTACATTAGTTGGTAAATCTTCAAGTGGATGTTATATTGTAAAATACAATCCCCAAATGGATGAATTCATATACTATATCATAAAATCTTATGATATAACAAAAGGAACAATGACGCTTCTGCCTCGTTCTACAGAACCACTTATTGGAGGTATGGCATCCGAAATCCGTTTCAAACTTGTTGAATAAGTTTTATTCGTGACTTCATCACTCTCAGAGCGTTGTCCGAGCAATTCAATATCTCCTTTATTTTATTGTCATCGTATTGCAAATCTTTTAATATCAGATAAACCGTCTGGCGTTTTGTCAACTGTTCGTATTGTTCATCCCATGCAGTAACTTTCTCTGGATGCACCGTTTTAAAATATTCGACAAGACAAGCCTCTGACTTTGGATTGTCTGTGGGAATTGATTCTCCGTTTCTTATGCTGTCGTATATGCAGTTGCCAATGCGCAAGTTGTCATTATGTTTCAATACAATTTTGTCCTTTTCCGTTATCAACTTGTCTTTTTCTTTTTCCAACTCCTTAATGCTCCGTTCACGCGCCTTAATCTGTTGTTCTTTCCTTGCTATGCGCCTGTCTAAATCCTCTGCCTTCTTTGTGTGTTGTTTTATTTCTTCAAGGTACGTCTTTATCCTGCGACGATAGATAAATATGATAATTACGGAGGTGAATACTATGAGAAGCAAGACAAGCAACATCAGATATAAGCGGCTCTTTTCATGATAATATTCCTTCTCCTTTTTGCTTGCGTCATATTTGTATTGTAGTTCTGTAATCTCCTTTGTCTTTAATGATTTTTCAACAGAGTCATTCAGTATGTTTATCCTATTTAATAAGGAATGTGCCTCTTTATAATCATTTGTTTCCAGCACTCGCTTGTATATAGACTTCAATGTAGATATCTTTAGTCTGATTTTGTCGGTGTCCAGTGCCTTCTCCCAATACTCAGATGCCAGTTTTATGTTGCCTTCTTTATAGTATATATCGCCGAGAACACTGTATGTGTTATAGCGTGGTTTTATAGCTAATGACTTTTGCAGATATATTTTGGCACTATCATATTTTTGCATTTTGTTGTACTTTACACCTATATTTGTTAATGTTGCCGTTTGAGTTGCTATACTGGCAAAAGGTACTAATGGAAGACTTTTTTGCAGATAAATCAGAACGCTGTCTTCAAATGATAAACGTCTCATGTTTGATGAGACGTGACTATACCCACGCACTATACAATCCGTATCTTTCCTTTCAATTGAATTGTCAAGGAAGAGTTTGGCATAATCAAGAGATTTCTCAAAATACTTAGCTTCATAGTTAACCTGAAACAGACTCTCGTAATATTTAGACAACTGAAGCATGTCGCCAATTTTCTCTGCTATGTCAACACCTTCCATAAGATAGGTAAGTGCCACGTCTGGCTTGCCTCGGTAGAATTGTGTCATTCCACGGTAATAAAGCGAGCGCGCAAGCAGGCTCTCATCATCAACCTTGCGATAATGTACTATGCTATAGTCAAGCAGTGTATCAACAGTCTGCACCGTATCACACTTATATTCTGCCTGTGTGAGCAGCAGCAAATAGTAGGCGCGTGAGTTTTCATCTAAACCTGTTGTGTCCTTAACCGATTGCAATATCATAAGAGCAGAGTCTGGCTTCTGCTCCATTATACTGTCTGCCTGCGATAGCAATATCATAGTGCCATTTTGCTTTATGTTACATCCCCATAGCATAGTGGATGCAATCAGCAGCATAGTGAATGTTCGCATAGTTCTTTGTTTTTCTTGTCCTTTTCTTTATGTAATTTTTATTACTCTCACAAAGTTAATTTATTTTTTCATAATAAAATGCAACAGGTTTGATTTTTCACTTTTTTTTAAGTCAACCAATTTTATGAGCACGCATCGATGTTACATTTTAACTGTTGAAAACACCATGTAAATCATGTTTATTGTCTGATAATCAGAAAGATAACTGTTTTTGAGATAGAAATATCGGAATAAAATAGGATGTTTTTTATTTGGCAGTTTCTTTTAAACTTTCTACTTTTGTGGAAGAAATTATAAAATGCTTAAAGCTATGAAGAAGAACTTAATTATGCAATTAACAAATAGGGATTTCCCTACTGCATTATAGGGATTTTCCCTCTTCCGTTTATTTGTTTGTTGTTAATTTTGTCTTGTCAAAACAATCTATTCACTTCCTAAATTCAATATGATATGAAAAATATGCTAAAGCTTTTCCTTTTGTCGCTAGCGGTGATGATTCCTGTTAGTGGTTATTCGTCTGATGAGAATCTGAATGCAAATGATGCTAATGTTACAGACGTGGTAGGTAACATAAGAAAGTATTTTCAAGAAGTTCAGCAGGAGCGTGTCTATATGCACTTCGATAACACCAGTTATTACAAAGGCGACTCAATATGGTTTAAGGCATACGTTGTGGGTGAACGCAGTTTGGATGATACTGATTTAAGCAAGATTCTTTATGTTGAACTGGTTAATCCCCAAGGAGTGCTCGTTGAAACGCAGAAGCTTGCTATAGAAAGAGGACAGTCGGATGGATGCTTCGCTTTGAGAGATA
>JAUMXZ010000104.1 GCA_030528905.1 Clostridia bacterium
CAACAACATATATTTAGATTATCATTGTTATTTGGGAGTAAATTCTTATCTCTCACAAAACAACCAGATGATATTAAATACTGAGTCTATAATAATGGATTCAACATTTTTGGCTGATTAAACAGGTTTAGTTATTATATTTGAGAGGAAATACAAGTCAGTGGATTATCGGTATGACCGTAAAAATTACGCCACTGGGAAAAGGGGTTTATATGAGTATCAATAAATTTAATTCATGTGAGCGAAACAATTACTTTTTTGGAAAGCTAATGACTGTTAAAGATTTTGAAAATGAGCAAACATATTTTAATTCAAAAAGACAGTTGTGCAGTAATATGTTACACGGATTTGGAATAGTATCCGGATTAAAGGTGTTTCTTATAAACAACCAAACATTATCTGTAGATGCCGGTTTAGCAATAGATCAAAACGGCAGAGAGGTTATGTTACCGGAAGCATGCGTAAAGAAGATAAGTGTAATAGACGGATTTGAAGAGTATTGTGATGAAAAAGAGTTATATCTATGCATAAGATATAAAGAGGATCTGGAAGAAACAACATTTTCAGTAGCAGGTTCAGGCAAAGGCAGTGATATAAAGCAGGAATACAACAGAATCCAGGAAGGATGTCAGTTATTCTTCACAAACCAAGTGCCTGACGAGAAGAGCATAGGCCTTAGCTATTTAATGTTCGAAGAGAAGGTAATATACGATAATGACGGAGTTACCTTAAAGGCAGTTTTCCCGAAATATATCAATCCATCCAAACTATTTAAGATGACACTGATATTTGAGAAGAAGAATGTATCAGCACCGGTAAACTTTGATTTTGAACTTTCAGGAGAATTTTTCAAGAGCAAAGAGAAAGAAGATTCTGTAAAAATCAGTTACAGAGAAACAGAAATATCTACATATAAGACTTTCAAGAAAGACTATTTTGTATATTGTGATGCAGTATCAGATACATTAACAGATATTGAAGTTAAGAAAAAGAGCTTTAAATTAGAGATAGGAAATAAAATTAACAAGATAGAATCAGACATAAAACATTCAATAGTAGTAACAGAGCAGTCATTAAAGGATGTATTGATAAACCAATACTACTCATTAGATTTAGACTCTGCCATTTCCTACAAAGATGAGGCTTGCATTTATCTTGCAAAAATAAATCTGGTATCCAATCAATCAGACTATTTCATTGAGGCTTTTGAGAATAATCCGTTTGATCAATACCTGTTCAGCACACAGATGCTGTCATTGTTTGACGTTTTAGACGGCGAGTCTATGGATTTACCAATAGACTTGGCAGAATTAGAGCAAGAGGTATCAGATGATGTTTCTGTTGTATCACCGTTAGTTTCCGGAATAGATTGTGTAACAGGTATAGAAGAGATTACATTTGGTTTTTATCCAAAGGTAGGAAAGTCCTATTTCTCAAACGAGTTTGTTCATGGATTAGGCTATGGACAAATTTCAATAGTATTAGCAGTAGATAATCCGGAGAACTTAGCAACCGGAGAAGAGCATATTTTCTATTTTGGCAACAGAGCCGTATTTGACGATGAAGATCTCCCGATAACTTCAGCTAAAGTAGATGTAGCAGCTACAGTAAATCCTGAGAAAGGAACAATGAAGATAGGAGTACAGCTTTTAGAGAAAACAGAGCAGACTTCCGTCAGAGTTCGTTGGTGGGCATTCAAACCTACAAACAATCAGCTTGAAGAAGATGTTGAGATTCTGCTTGAAGATAATGTTAAGGTTGTTGCATCTCCTGCTACAGCACAAGTAGAGCCATTAGGACAATTCAGATTCACAGCTAAGATTGAAGGATCCAGCAGTCAAGAGGTCAAATGGTATCTACCGGAAGAAGGAACAGGAAGCATTGATAATAATGGTTTATATACAGCTCCATCAAAAGAGGGCGTATATGAGGTAAGAGCACAGAGTGTTAAATTTGAAAACAAATTTGCAAGTGTTTACATTGTGGTTAGTGCATATTAGAATTTTGTTATTAAATTGAAATAAAGATAAACAAACAAGAACAGTCCTAAATCTTAGATAAGATTTAGGACTGTTTAGTTTTAAAAATAGTATCATAGAAAAGATATTCTTGTATTATAAGTAGAAAAGTTAGAAAATGAGGTCTAATTCCGAAGAGCTTGAAGAAGTGGCACGAGAATTTTTAGATTCTGTTTCTACAACAAATTTCTCAATAACGCTCGGAGATGGTAGTTTAAGGATAAAGCCGGCATTTAAAGTATCAGAAGCGTTAAGACTATTGAAAGAGACAACAGCGTTGACAAGGTTTTCGTTATTATAGTACTGTTGACAAATAGACTTAAATGTATCTCCGTATTGAACGATATACTCCTCATAGAGGATATCATCGTCATTAGCGGGGATAGAAATGGAGGTATAGTCAAAAGGAGGGGGCGGGTCTGACACAGGGTCACCGACATGGAAGATTTCAGGGGTATAAATATTTTCGTTATAGACCAGGGTACCGATTTTAGAGGCAATGGAAGAGGGAGCATTTTTATCAGCAAACAGAGGATAGAACATATAGACAATTACTGCGACAATTAAAAGAACAAGACCGCCTGTGACATATTTTTGAAGGAGTTTTCTTTTTGCGCTAAGATATTTGGAAGCAGCAGAAGTTGTATCTTGCACATCACAAATTTTCTCAGCTTTAGTAAACTCCACGACCAGTTCAGGGATATTTTTATATAGAGCGGTATCACATTTTTGCAGGATCATCTTATATGGTTTATTATAAAAGCCCATAAAAGGAATTTTATTTTTTTTGAGTTCCTTTTTCAACAAAGTAGATATAATATAGCTGATATTTTTATATATTTTAGGTTTGCAGCCATTATACTTATCATAGTATTGAAAATAGTTTTCAAAATTATAATATGTTAAAGCCACATGCAAAAGTTTTTATTGCAT
>JAUMXZ010000105.1 GCA_030528905.1 Clostridia bacterium
TATGGTAAAATCAAGTAAAACGATTACATATGTCAGGAGATTGGTTATGAAAGTTATGAAGTTGTTTCCGGGAATTATATTATCTGTGTGTATTGCTTTAATGGCGTGCTGGCTTGAAAGTCTTTTGCCTATTCATTTAATAGGCTCTGCGGTTATTGCAATGTTTTTGGGTATGCTTATAAATCACTACATAAAAAATACAAAGGTATTTTCATCTGGGCTAAAATTCACATCAAAGAAAATACTTAAATTTGCAATTATTCTGCTTGGATTATCTCTTAATATTACAACAATCCTAAATGTTGGTAAGATGTCACTTACGGTTATGGTGTTTACCTTGCTGACTTGCTTCGGCGGAGGATATTTCATCGGTAAAGCGTTGGGACTTAACTGGAAGTTATCAAACCTTATTTCAGCGGGAACAGGTATATGCGGTGGCTCGGCTATTGCTGCAATTGCGCCGACAATAGATGCAGATGACAATGATATTGCTTATGCGATGTCGGCAACCTTTCTTTTTGATATGGCAATGATAGTCCTTTTTCCGATTATGGGCAGAGCACTCGGAATGACCGATCAGGCATTTGGTATATGGGCAGGAACAGCAGTCAATGACACATCATCAGTTGTCGCAACAGGCTATGCCTTTTCTGAAGGTGCAGGAGATTTTGCAACAATGGTAAAGCTTACAAGAACTCTTGCGATTATCCCGACAGTAATTACTTTTGCATTTGTTCAGCTTCGCTTAAAACGCAAGAAAGCTATTGCATACAGCAAGAACGGTGCTGAATTAAAAGCAAATTTCAGTATAAAGAAAATATTCCCATGGTTTATACTCGGCTTTCTTGCAATGTCTGTTGTTGCAAGTATATTTCCTATTCCTGCAAGTGTTGTCTGCACAACAAAGTCACTGAGCAAATTTTTAATGGTATGTGCTCTTGCTGCTATTGGACTGAATACTTCGTTTTCAAGCATGAAGAAAGCAGGCATCAGACCTATGATTCATGGGTTTATTATATCTGCTTTAGTCGTTATCGTTGCACTGTTGGTTGAAATGGGAATGGGAATTGTATAAAACAAGAGTTGTAAGGGGTATATGTTATGTTATCTGAACCTATATTTTTAAATGTTCATATGTATGGAATTATGGTTGCTATAGGAATTTTATGTGCATTTGTGATTTTGCTTTGGATTTTAAAGAAAAAACAAATTGAACCAAAATTTATAGATTTTTTATTTTATAACGGCTTGATTTCAATCGCAGCAGGTTTTTGCTTTGCTGCGTTGTTTCAGGCCATTTATGATTATATAAGTAATCCGGATGCGGGATTTCATTTTAACGGCGGTTTGACATTCATAGGCGGTCTCGTGGGCGGTGTGCTTTGCTTCTTGGTTATATATTGTATTTTCAGAAATAAATACACAACACGGTTATATGAGGTTATATCTATATTTCCTTGCAGTATATTGATCGCTCACGCATTAGGAAGAATTGGTTGTTTTTTTGCAGGCTGTTGTTACGGAAAAGAAACAAACAGCATCTTTGGAATTCAGTTTCCCGGACTTACTCATCCCGTGCATCCTACACAACTTTATGAAGCGGTTTTTTTGTTTTTGCTATGCGCAGTATATGTTTATCTTATAGTGAAAAGAGATTTTAAGTACAATATGTCCCTTTACCTTATTACTTATGGCATATTCAGGTTTTTGATAGAATTTATTCGTGGTGATGAACGAGGTTCTTTTATAGGAGTATTGACACCATCACAATTCTGGTCTGTAGTTATGATAATTACAGGAATATGCGTTTTCTTTGTAATGCAAAAAAACAGCAGGAGGAAAGACGATGAAAAAATACTTTAGTCTGTTTGTAACAATGCTAAAGATAGGGCTATTTACATTTGGCGGCGGATACGCTATGATAGCTCTTCTTGAAAATGAATTTGTTTCCAAAAGGAAATGGATTGAACAAAATGAATTTCTTGATATGGTTGCTATTGCTGAATCAACACCGGGACCTATTGCAATCAATGCAGCTACATATATTGGCTTTAAAATGTTGGGTTTTTGGGGTTCTCTGACCGCTACAATAGCAGTATGTATTCCTTCGTTTATTATTATTTATTTGATTTCCCTGTTTTTTGACATGTTTTTAGCCCTGATGATTGTAGCCCATGCTTTTAAGGGGATACAGGTATGCGTGATTTATCTTATACTCTCGGCCGGAACAAAGATGCTTAAAGAAATGAAAAAAACTGCTTTTAATATAACAATTATTTCTCTTGTTGTTTTATGTATGATAATCACATCAGTTATTGCAGTTAATTTTTCTACAATATATTATATACTGATTAGCGGATTCGCCGGAGTTATTGCATATAGCATTTCTGTTTTTAAAAGAAAAAAGGAGGCAAGCCGATGATATACTTAAAGCTATTTTTGACTTTTCTGCAAGTTGGTGCGGTTTCCTTTGGCGGAGGATATGCTATGATCTCCCTTATTAGAGAAAAAGTTTTAGTGCATGGATGGTTAAGTGAAGCAGAATTACTTAATATGATTGCAGTATCAGAGTCCACGCCGGGACCGATTGCGGTAAATATGGCAACTTTTGTCGGCTCGGCACAAGGCGGAATATTGGGCTCTTTTTTTGCAACTTTGGGTGTTGTTTTGCCCTCGTTTGTAATCATTCTCTTAATCGCTGCCTTTATACGGAACTTGTTAAAATATAAAGGTGTTCAGGCCTTTTTAAAAGGTATCCGCCCTTGCATAGTTGGTTTGATATTATCAACATCAATGATTTTGCTGTTGAATATACTTTTAGGATTTAAAAACATAAAAACAGGTTTTTCTGTTGATATTACAGGCGTGTTTATTTTTATACTATTATTTGCTTTAAAAGTTGTTACAGAAAAAGTTTCAAGAAGAAAAGTCTCACCAATTC